>NZ_JAAHFZ010000189.1:0-1268 GCF_010672795.1 Moorena sp. SIO1G6 | reverse complement strand
TTCTTGGCATCGTTAGAGCTGGATTCTACACTTCAATTATACTCTAGCGCTAAGTAAATGTCAATGTCCATTTTGTGGTATTAAATACCGATTTATCCCTATTTTTAAGGGTTTAATTGCGAGGCTGTTTCAATATTCTGCACACTGGCATTATGAATCATTTGTCCTTTTTGAGAAGCTGCCCTAACCAAACTGACTACTGTATTATAGCTGAGGGGGTGACAAAAAGGCTAAAAAGTAAACGGGGTGTGGGGTGTAGGGTGTGGGGTGTGGGGAAAATAGAAGGGAATTTCGAGTTACCCGGTGCAATTTCATTCCGTCCCCAACCTGATTCAAGCGTCCCTACCAACGTTTCAAGCTCCTGATCTAAACCCGACACCCTTGCACCCGGTCACCCCACACCCAGTAAGGCTTTTAAGGCTGTTTGTCACCCCGTCAGCATTGAGACCCATCCCTTCACTTCTGGCTTTGAGAATCTCGATCATGCGACTTAAGGGGGTGCGCAGTCCTGCTATGGGGGTGGCGAAGGTCTCACGCTCAGTACGTATCGCACTCAAAGCAATGGTAGATGGTTCCTGTGCCGTTTTGGGTCTCATAGCGGTCGTGGGGTTTAACTTGTGGACTACCACACAACGGACAATTTTGGGATAATAACTCCATTGCTCACCTCTAAGTCGTGACAGGTCAAATCTTACCTATTATCCCTCCTAATTCAGATATAGCAAGACTTTCAACCACCCGCTTAACGGAACCAGTGCCTATATTTCACGAATCATTTAAAACTCCTATATCTACTGGTCTGACAAACCTGCGTAATGGCTTAAATATCACATTTTTGATCAATTTTTATGGCCTTTATTTTTAATTAAGATTATTGATAACTTTTATTAACTGTGCATAATACTGTGCATAATTATGTGATATTCTTCTCTAAGAGTTAATACAACTACGAAATCACTAAGTCGATGTAATCAACAGTAAAGTGGGATACACTGTAATCCCTCAATATTCCTAATGCACAGCAGACAAGCATATCGGCTAGTCAAATTTATCTCGAATTAGTGGAGGATATCCATGGCATAGCAAACTATGTAGTTATTTAAACTACAATCAGCAAATTATGAGTATTAGTGATCAGTTCCTGGGGGGGCGACATGAGAGCTAAAAAGTAGACTGTATAAGCTTCATAGCTCTCATACCTCGTAAATAATGATCGAGCTTATGACGACTTAAATGCATCAAATTTTCAACTAATCCCCAACATTTAT
>NZ_JAAHFZ010000188.1:0-1301 GCF_010672795.1 Moorena sp. SIO1G6 | reverse complement strand
CCCTATGAGCAGACAGCCGATACTAGAGTTGGATGAGGTAAGCCGTATCACGCTAGAGGCGATGCGAGATAATCATCCCAAAGCATATATGCGAGAAAGAGCCGCAGCGCTCCTAAAAATGGCAGCCGGCAAGAGTGGAGCGGAAGTAGCTCGTTCAGGACTTCTGAAAGAACGCCAGGCCGATACAGTTTATGGCTGGCGCAGCAACTATGAGCAAGAGGGTCTAGGCGGGCTCTACCTAAAGCCAGGGCGAGGTAGAAAGCCCGCTTTTTCCCCCTCTGAGTAAAGAAGAAGCGAGCAGGCAGCTCGAAGCTCTATTTCGCCAAAGTCCAAGAAGGTACAACTGCCTTCAAACTCGCTGGCGTCTTCAAGATGTAGGCCGAGCTATCGCTTGGCTCGAAGGAATGAGTGAACCAGGTATCTACAAGGTGCTCAAGCGGTTAGGATTTAGCCGCAAACAGGCTCTGAGCTTTATACATAGCCCTGACCCCGAGTACCAAGCGAAATGGCAGAGAATCCTTCGAGCCTATCAGGAAGCCATCACTACGCCTGAAAAGGTAGTGCTTCTTTTTCAAGATGAGCTGACCTATTATCGTCGGCCATCAAAAAGTAAGGCATGGCATCAGCAAGGGAAGAAGCAACCACTGGCACATGAGGCTCCTCGGTCCAACACAAAAACACGGATAGCAGCAGCTCTTGATGGTATTCTTGGCCGAGTTATCTATCTCCAACGCAGTACTATTGGCAAAGATGCTCTCATCAAATTCCATGAGCAAATCCGACTTGCCTATCCTCACGCAGAGACGATTTACCTCGTCCAGGACAACTGGCCCTGTCACAAATTGCCTGAAGTTTTACAAGCTGCTGCTGACAACCGCGTTACACCTTTGTTTTTACCAACTTACGCCTCTTGGCTTAACCCCATTGAGAAGCTCTGGCGTTGGCTCAAACAGGAGGTCATACACTTACACCCTTTTGCTCATGAAGAACGGCTCGTTTCACTCCGGACCCAGGTCACAGCTTTTCTTGACCGTTTTCAGCATCGCTCTCGGCAACTTCTCCATTACACCGGCATTTTGCCCAGACACGAGCCTGATTTTTCTACCCGTTTATTTTGTTAATCTGCAATAGCCTTAAAGAAAAGGATTTTCCGTGGTTTTGCCTCATCCCCTGGCCCCTTCTCCATGTTCGTTTCGCTATAGAGAAGGGGTATGGAAAATCTTTTACTAGATATCTATAGATTAATTATATCATATGGAACTGAACTAAGGTCTGGCGGGTTTTCATTGGATGCATTACAT
>NZ_JAAHFZ010000187.1:0-1320 GCF_010672795.1 Moorena sp. SIO1G6 | reverse complement strand
CTGGGGGGGCGACATGAGAGCTAAAAAGTAGACTGTATAAGCTTCATAGCTCTCATACCTCGTAAATAATTATCGAGCTTATGACGACTTAAACGCATCAAAGCATAAACTAATTCCCAACATTTATCCATAAAATTAATCCATTTGTGAGCATACATTCCAATATAAAAACTGCTATGCCTTTTAGTTAATCGCCCATAGTTTTTGACTCTAGTAACATAGTTCTGAACTCCTTTTTTATTAATTATTTCTCCTTTGATTGTGGCAATAAAATAAGCAAAAGACATGATGATAACTAAAGATATAAAACGTTTTCCGACTACATTGCTGCCTTCCATATTATATCCACCACTTTTATAATCTCGAAACATTTGTTCAATATTAAAACGTTTTTTATAAGCGGAGATTGCCTCAGAGGCTTCGTTCATATTTGTTAAAATAAACCAACCTTCTTTGGTCACGGATTTTCGATAACTTTTTTTCCATTTACAAGCGACACTAAATCCTGATATTTGTTGAGTTTTTGTGACTTTAACCTTTTCAAAAAATAATGAAATTCCTGGTTTTAACCCAGAGTTTTCTAAGGAGATCCACCCCTGATTTTTTAATTCAATTTGCTCAGATTTTTTAAGTCTTAAACAAAAGTTAAAGCCTTGTTTGTCGAGCCATTCAGCCAATTTTACTGAACAAAATTCTCGGTCTCCTAAAATTACAACTTTATAGTCATCAAATAGCCCTATGATATTTGAAAATAGTTGTTTCTGCTCCGAAAAGTTACTTGAGCCAAATTTTGATAGAAGTTCAAAATAAACGGGAAGTGCTCGGTTTTTATAAATTAAGCTAACCATCAATAAATTCTTGTTATTCCAATTAGTTCTATCGATAGCTAAATAAATTGTTTCCTGTTTATCAAATGTTTGATAGACCCATTCTCTAATAATTGGAAACCACAGTTTTTTGACTTTAAATATTGGTAATGACAAAAATCTCTGTAACTTTTTACGCCTTGAGTTACATTTAATAGGCAAAGGTAGCGGTGCAGCGCGGTCTTGGGGGTTTCCCCCATGAGCGACTGCACCAAGACAAGATTCAGCCATTTTTTCGAGTTTAACATTTTTGATATCTTGTACAATAATTACTACAAGGTAAAAAAACAATAATTGAGATTCGGAAAGTAGATTTTTTAGATGTTTTTGATATAATTCTTGTATCATTCTCGATTGGTAGGTCGTATTGACAATTTATGACCTATCTTTTTTTACCATAATTCGCTCAATTTAATATATATCAAGGGTTACAGGCCGCTTGTCGCCCCCCCAG
>NZ_JAAHFZ010000186.1:0-1329 GCF_010672795.1 Moorena sp. SIO1G6 | reverse complement strand
TCAGGCCAGAACATCCTTCCTCTCGATAGCGTTTTTCCCAACGACTAATATAGCTCGATTGAACTCCCAACACTGCTTGGATTTCTCGGTGCTTGAGTCCTTGAATTCGCATTTTGACAGCTAAAGCGAGCTTTAGCTCTCTAGGATCCCGATTGCTAGCTATTAATTCTTCCAGAGTCATGAGAATATTTCTGGGTCAACTTATATTCCATCATATCTCATTATTCTTCAAAATCATTTAGGATTACTATAGGTCTATGCTATCCTTTGCTTTTAATTGTTCATACATTTCGCTAAACCTATTTCTCGGCATTGTAGCAAAAGCATATTTTGGATCCTCTTCTTTTCCTTTTGTGTTTGCATCAAAGGTTTCGATTAGTGCCATGAGGAGCATCTTTAGATAGCCTATTACGGCTCTATAGTCTTCCTGGGAGTCTATAGTTTTCAGATCTGTCTGATTGATCGTCTCTTCTATGATCTCTTCGTTTAATTTTAATTTCAAAAGTTGCGCTGTTTCTGCCGCGCTCTTTCCTATCAACTGGCGATAATCTTTGTTGTTTTTGTCCGCTAATAGATCTATGTAATAGCCAAAATGTTTAAACGGTATGTCTAGGGTTGCCTGTGGAACAAACTTCGCTTTTTCTGCATCTCTCCTCTCTTCTGCTACATATCTTATTTGATAGGGCATGCCAGCCACCTTTTCTCCTGAGAACAAAAAACCACCTATATTATCGCCTTGATTCACCAAATCATTTTTTCTTTTCTTATTCTCATTGAGAAAATTTTTCATATCTGTATGTGCTGCCTTTATTTCGTCCGAATTATTCATCGGATCAGTGACGAATTCTAGATTGCCATTGTCGCTTGTTATTGCTACTTTGCCTTTTTTTGCTAACGCTTTCTTAGTATCTTTTATTTGAGTAAAGCAGTCTTTTTTATTTTCGTCTTTTCTTTCTACTTTTATTTCATTATCTGATTCCGCCTCTATAGCAATCGCCCGCTGTATTATCTTCCTCCCGCTACTCCCTAGTATCTCTTTCTTTTGCTGAACCACATGGGTCAACTCATGGGCAATTAACTCCTGCCCTCCTCGACTCCCAGGATTATATTCCCCCTGCCGAAAGAAGATATCTTTACCTGTGGTAAAAGCACGAGCCTGAATTGATTGATTCAACTGGTCAGATTGGGCATCACTGTGAACTTTCACCCCACTAAAATCTGCCCCAAACGACTGTTCCATTGGTTTCCGGATACTCTCAGCAATCGGCATCCCCGACCCCCTTGCCTGTTGGATTGAGCTTTCCAACTCTGGGGTAGCCGCCATCCCAC
>NZ_JAAHFZ010000185.1:0-1334 GCF_010672795.1 Moorena sp. SIO1G6 | reverse complement strand
GATAAAAACAATCTCCTTGTCCAGCTGTTCGAGCCTAAAACAGCATTTTCAAATTAGAAGTTAGATGGGTATAGGATCGATTTCAAGCCCATCAATCATGAAGACGAAAAGATGTTCCCAAGAGTCGAAGAGCATGTATCGAGTCAATGCACGCAAATCATCGAAAAAGGTTGTGCGTTTAACAAGTTCATCACGAATAAGCTGGTATTGCGTATTGGCAAGATAAAGGGAAGTGTGGGCCAAAAAAGCGAGCAAGTTGAGCGTAAAAAGTATAGATGATAAGTATTGGTCCCCGTGACCAAAGTTGTGTTCGAGATGATAGCCTTGATTTTTGAGGATATTGATGGCTTCATTTTCAACTTTCCATCGTGTGCGTCCAAGCTGGCAAGCATCCATAACGTTCTCAAAAGTCAATTGATGGTTTGTAATCCAAGCATTGTGGAAGAGGGTATCGCCACTTTTTTCGTCAGTGATGTGCAGTTCACACCAGTTGCCATGAAGTGCATCATCTCCCAAGCGAAGAGGGAGTTGGGTGGCCCAACGATAAGTCCAGAGTTCATGACTGCGACCATTCCAGTGGCGGATTTGACGAGTTTCAACTCCATTCTCAATTTTTTCTAACAGAGCCAGCTCCTCATAAAGCGTCTTGTGCGAATCTGGCTTGCAGACAAAAAGGAAATATTGCTTTGCATCCTCAGCAATTTGCTGGCATAAGGGCTGATTCGAATAGAGGTCGTCCCCCAGATAGGTAATCGTGAAGGGAGAAAAGTTCTCTTGGTGCTTCGTGAGCCAGCGTTTGGAGGCTGCACGTTCACAATCCTGCTTCTCGTGGCCATCTTGCGGGACAATAAACTCGGGCGGTAACGCCAAGACCTGTGGACATTCTGGTTTGACGATAACGGGCATCAACGCATGATGGTAATAATGGAGAGTCCCATGCTTATCCCTACGAGTCGAACAGCAATCACAGTTTATCTCGGTCGATGAGTGGTAGGTTAGCCCGTCGAGCGCAATCGCTTTGGTATTCTCAAAACTAGTATAGCTTTCGAGGTGACCTGTATGCTCCAGTTCGTTGATAAGCCAATAGAAATCACCGCTAATCTCGGCTGGTTTTACATGGTCTAGAATATTGCGCACTTGCTGTTTGCATGGAATCTTTTCAACCTTAAATAAATTCCGTGCATTGTTGCTTCGTTTTTTCTGCTCCATATCCCGTTGATGCGATAAAAACGACGGCGACTGCATAAAAAATACAGGGCCAGTCCGAGGGTCGACGCGGCCAGCTGCTGCTCGCCGTTCGTCACCGGCACGCCCGCTTCCCGCCGCAGTGCAGC
>NZ_JAAHFZ010000184.1:0-1339 GCF_010672795.1 Moorena sp. SIO1G6 | reverse complement strand
CAGGGTAAGCGCAAGAAAATTTATGGGTTCGATATGCTAGAGTTTAAGGGAATGGAGGTTTCTAAAACTAAGCGCATATACCTTGTATCCATGCTGGCTCGTTTAGCTTTTTGACGAGTACTGCGTTTATAGCTCGTTTCAAGATTGAGTAGATTAAGACTCCAACGCTTAAGTAAAGCCATATTCTGTGGGGCATGCCCTGTACGAATCCGGCTAGCATCCTCCCCAAAAGTCACATCTAATACGAGCGTGAAGTTGGTTTTCAATAGACCAGTGCTGCCGAATAGCTTTGCCCAACTTTTGAGCATGGGGCGGTAAAGAAGTCAGGTAAAACATCACTTCGCGGGTAGTCTTGTTCCAAAGATGGCGGGTGCGAATAACCATCACGATACTCTGTAATCCAGACCACTTGGACTGTTGGTATAAATCGAAGTCTATTTGCTCAACAGAAACTGCCCAAACCTGTCGCTTTTCAGTACGATGGTGTGCTGATTCTACCCGCACATCATAGCTATACTCAACACTCTCAAACTCATTAGCAACAGCAGTTTCAAACCATCCCTTAACTTGCTCGAACAAAGTAGGATGATTCCTTTTGAGTGCCAGGACATAATCAGCACCCTTAGCACGAATACCACGGACTATCTCATGCTGAGTTCCCATGGCATCAATAGTAATGATGCATCCGCAGATGTCCAATAATTCTAGTAAGGCTGGAATCGCTGTAATCTCATTGCTTTTATCATCCACTTTCACTTGCCCAAGAAACAGCCGATGCTCACTCGCCCAAGCACTAACCACATGCAAAGCGGATTGTGCTTGGTTGCGGTCATAGGAACTCTTGAGTTGTTTGCCATCAATGGGAATCACCTGTGCTCCTAAATCCGTCACTAAACTACTTAACCAACTCTGGAAACTATCCTCAAAGGCCCTCGGTGAGATCTTCTCAAACACTCGCCTGTACGTATCTGCACAGGGAATTCCATTGGGTAATGCTAAAAAGCTCCCCAACCATTGCTGGTGGCTAATCCCATAAGTTTCGATATCTTCCCACCCCGTTGCGCCCCCAATGGTGGCTAATAGTGCAATCATCACAATACTTACAAATGGATGAAGCACCCCTTGTTTCCCTCGCGGATCACTTAGGTTCTCAAAATGCTCGAGCATTTGCTGCTGAAGCTGTTGACCATCCAGGGCTGGCAGTAATGGCTTGGATTTGCGACTTGTTAGATTTGGGTTCGTGGGTGTATCAAAGCTTTTAACCATTGGATTGGATACCTTGATGGTGACATCGGTTCCTTTAGCATATTATGAGTTCATTTTTCTTGCGCTTACCCTG
>NZ_JAAHFZ010000183.1:0-1359 GCF_010672795.1 Moorena sp. SIO1G6 | reverse complement strand
TCCTAGCTCTTTCAATATCCATTGTTCCATATTTGTGATAATAGATGCCAGAGGCGATTCTAGCAAGAACACACACTTGACTCTTTTTGTCAAGTTTTATGTTAAGAAAGATGTTTATAAAGCATAGCTTAAGAAAGGGGGGAATTAGATTCAGCTAAGTAGTGTTATGTATACAGAACCCCCCTAACCCCCCTTAAGAAAGGGGGGAATTAGATTCAGCTGAGTAGTGTTATGTACACCGATCCCCCCTAACCCCCCTTAAGAAAGGGGGGAATTAGAGTCAACTCACCACTACCATGGATAAATCCTGAAAATAATGCCATGACAATAATGCTATGACAACTCACGTTCCTTCAGCTTCAATTAAGGGTGCTGGCATCGGTTTACGCTCTGCCCATTATCAAGATATCCTTACTCATAAACATAGTATACCTTGGTTTGAGGTATTATTAGATAATTATTTAACTTCTCAAGGTTTACCACTCCACTATTTAGAAAAAGTCCGCCAAAACTATCCGGTTACGTTGCATGGCGTCGGTATGTCTTTGGGGTCAACAGACCCTTTAGATTTAGAGTATTTGGCAAATTTAAAACAGTTAGCCCAGCAGATTGAACCAGCATACATTTCCGATCACCTATCCTGGATTTCCGTTTCTGGTCACTATCTTAACGATTTAATTCCTCTTCCTTATACCGAAGCGGTGATGGCACATGTAGCCCAACGGATCTTGCAAGCTCAGGAATTTCTAGGTTGTCGGATTTTGATAGAAAACCCATCGGCTTACGTGAGCTTCACAGATTCAACCATGCCAGAATGGGTATTTATTCAACAATTGTTAGAAAAAGCAGATTGTTACTTGCTCCTAGATGTCAACAATCTTTATGTCACTGCTACTAACCAAGGATTTGACCCCCTTGATTATTTGAATACAATACCAGCAACCAGGGTCAAACAAATACATTTAGCAGGGTATGAAGAACGGGAAGACTATCTATATGATACCCACGGTTATCCCGTTCATCCTCCAGTGTGGCAATTGTATCAAGCAACATTAGAGCGCTTTGGTCCGGTGCCTACTCTGATTGAATGGGATACTGATATCCCAGCTTTTGAGGTATTAATGACTCAAGCTAGTAAAGCTCAGGACTATTTAGATAAGCATTCAGCCGTCAGCCGTGAGCTAAAAGCTCACGCTACTTGAGGTGCCGTCAGCCCTTGGCCACAGGCCGATTAGCTGATAGCTGATAGCTGATAGCTGATAGCTGATAGCTGATAGCTGATAGCTGATAGCTGATAGCTGATAGCTGATAGCTGATAGCTGATAGCTGATAGCTGATAGCTGATAGCTGATAGCTGAT
>NZ_JAAHFZ010000182.1:0-1369 GCF_010672795.1 Moorena sp. SIO1G6 | reverse complement strand
CTCAATCGGATTGGGACTGGTACGGCTGGTAGTAGAACCTCAAGCCAATGTCCAACACAGAGTACGACAACTAGAAAGATGTGCGAGGGCTCTACCAGTAGCACAGCAAAGAAATGCGATAGAATTAGTAGAACAAGCCTTAGTATATAAATTTCCTGAACGTCCTTGGAGGGAATTAGAAGCGATGTTTGGACTCACAGAATGGAAACAGACCAGATTTTATCGGGAAGTTAAGGCTGAAGGTCACCAAGAAGGTCACCAAGAAGGTCACCAAGAAGGTCACCAAGAAGGTCATCAAGAAGGTCGCATCACTGAGGCACAGATTTTGGTGATGCGTCTGCTGAAAAAACGATTCCCAGAAATGACCGAGGAAATAAACAATGTAGTTCAAGGTTTGTCTTTGTCAAATTTGGAAGGGTTAACAGATATTATTTTTGAGTTGAATAGTTGGGAAGATTTGTTGAGCTGGTTGTCACAGGTAGACCAATAATGCTCACATGGAGTTGATACCACTCATACTCTAGAAATGCTGTGAAAAAAACTCCCAACTTTACAATGCCTTGAACACCTGGTTAGGTCAAGCGATCGCAGAACTCGTAGGGTGGGCAAGGGGAAACTTTACCAATAGATTCATCAAATACCCCATTTTCCCTTTGCCCACCAAATTACTCCCCAAGACTTACTGATAGTTCAACTGCTGAGGCGGAGTCAATATCAGAAGAGCACTTTATATATGGGCGTACACCTTTGTCATTATAAAAAAATAATATCAAAAAATAACACCAACCGATGATAATATTGGCCAGATAACCCAAATGCCAGTTCCTTCCAATGCTAACCAATGCGCACTGACAGCCTATTTTATAAAGTCTTCCAAACCCTCCCTGGCACTCTCTTTGAACTCCTGGGAGACAACACTCAACTAGCACAAAACTATAATTTTAAGGCCGTCGAACTCAAAGAACTTGCCAAACGCACCGACGGCGTATTTCTCCCCAAACGGGACGGTGACCCCATTTATTTCGTAGAAGTCCAATTTCAGAAAGATCAAGACTTGTACTACCGCCTCATGCAAGAAGTGTTTGTCTACTTAGGACAAAATCGTTGGCGACATGGCTGGCAAGCGGTAGTATTTTGGGCTAAGCGCAGCTTGGATACAGGTATTCCCAGATGTTACGATGCCGAAGTCCAAACAGGATATCTGCACTCACTTTACCTTGATGAAACTCCAGACACCTCAGACTCAATCGGATTGGGACTGGTACGGCTGGTAGTAGAACCTCAAGCCAATGTCCAACACAGAGTACGACAACTAGAAAGATGTGCGAGGGCTCTACCAGTAGCACAGCAAAGAAATGCGATAGAATTA
>NZ_JAAHFZ010000181.1:0-1400 GCF_010672795.1 Moorena sp. SIO1G6 | reverse complement strand
AAGCAACCGACTGGCAGCGAGGTCGAGTCAAGTGGTATAACGGTAAGACCGAGGTCATCGACTGGGTCTCAGATGTTTCATTTTGGTACTCGACTGGCACACGGCCCCTACTGCTTCGGTGGGTCTTGGTTCGAGACCCCTCTGGAGTGCATGAACCGGTTGCCTTCTTCTCTACCGATATTCATCAAGCCCCTCGTTCTATCATTGCCTCTTTCGTCAAGCGATGGGCCATTGAGGTCACTTTTGAAGTCGGCAGAGCTCACCTTGGTATCGAAACTCAGCGACAGTGGAGCGACAACGCCATTGAGCGAACCACTCCTGCTCTCTTTGGCATTTTCAGTATCGTTGTTCTGATGGTCTATGCTCTCTTTGGCAAACAGCCACTCCCTCTACCGCAGGCCGCTTGGTACCCCAAATCTCATGCCACTTTCCATGATATAATCGCTATCCTTCGATGCCACTTGTGGCAGCACTTACTTTTCCAGACACCAGCAGATTCTACTAATGTCTGGAAATGCAAGCCGCCAAAGCTACGCCACTTGCTTTCTTCTGCTATTTATTAACTTGTTAACGTGCCGAAAAGGTATAAAGTCGAGCTGAGGTAAAACCTCATAATCTTTGCTAAGGCGTCGAAAGTTGCCAAGCCAAGCGAAAGTGCGTTCAACAACCCAGCGACGGGGTAGAAGCTGAAAACCCTTGACATCGTCGGAGCGTTTAATGACTTCAAAAAGCCAACCGGTAGCGGAGAAAACCCAGTCAATCATGGGCTGCCCGCTGTAGCCACCATCAGCCCAAATAAGTAGGAGACGACGAAAGCCCTTCTGTTTGGCTCGCTGAAGAAGGGTCTTCGCCCCAGCACGCTCATCGATAGAGGCCTTATGAACATAGACGGCTAAGATAAGCCCCATGCAATCAACGAGAATATGTCGTTTTCGTCCTTTGACCAGTTTTGCGCCATCGAAGCCACGTTCACCTGCCACTGAGGTTGTTTTGACGCTTTGACTGTCGAGAATCGCAGCGGTTGGCTCACTTTCTCGACCCGATTCAACTCTGACTGCCTCAACGAGGGCATCGTTCAGTTCTTCCCAGATGCCACTCTTGCACCAGCGTCGAAAGTAACCATATACAGTCTGCCATGCTGGGAAATCGTGGGGCAACATTCGCCACGAGCATCCGCTACGCAGAACGTAGAAGATTGCATTCACGATTTCTCGCAGCTCTATCTGGCGTTTTCTACCTCGAGTACTTTTCGGTAGGATTGCTATCAGCAACGGTTCGAGCAGTAGCCATTGCGCATCGCTTACATCGCTTGGATAGGCTTTTCGGGACATGTTTTCCTCCTTGGCTTTTTGAGGAGAAATTTTACATGTCTTCAGACTCCATGGCGACTTCGACTACTA
>NZ_JAAHFZ010000180.1:0-1405 GCF_010672795.1 Moorena sp. SIO1G6 | reverse complement strand
TGTCGCTCGGATTTCACGAGGGTTGGTATTTCACCAACATGGTTATCAAGTTGTCAAGGTTCTGTTACCTTGCGGCTAATCCCCCATACCTTTTATTAGGTAAGGTTTCTAGCCAACGAGTCGCACGCATTTCCTTGTACCAAGGACGAGTCTTCTTGAGATTGGGTAAAGTCTTTTTCTGGCTGTAATAATCTGGGTTGTCCCTTAATTCAGGAAGGTGACAAACAAGGGGACAGGCATTGATTGAGCACCGATTTTGTTCATACCAAGAAAAACGGTCAGCCAATAAATAATTATATTGAGCACACAACATTGAGAGCCAATGATCTATCTTGGCTTTTTGCTCTTTTGTTGGTTTTAACCGGTACTGGTACGCGATTATAATTTGACTTGTTCCTCGTTTATCGACCTATTACAATTATACTATACAGACAGTCAAAACGCCAGTCATAATTAAAACAATAAAAATGATAATTAGACTTACTGATTTTGAAAAAAAGCAACTAGAGCAGGAAGCAGAACGGAGGGGAATGACTCAGTCATCACTACTTAGGAGCTTGATAGCTCGCTTCCCTGTTCGCGTAGCGTCGGCTTTGCCGAATCCGAGAGACTCTGTCCGCGATTCATCTCACACTCATGGCGTAGCATTGAGATGTGAGGCTTCTCGCGGATGAAGCTAAAACAACAGCCTTCACTCATTTAGCTATAGCTGTTACGAACCTTAATGCCAGTATTGCTTTCTACGCTAAGTATGGTCAGATGTCAGTAGTGCGCTTGCGCGTAGAACCAGGTACAGTTTGGATGTCCGACAACATTAGACCCTTTGCCCTAGCTCTACTTGAGGAAGAAGAGGCCAAGCCGATCTTGCCCCCGAGTCATATTGGTATTGCTTGTGTCAGTTGCGAACAAGTGGATCAGCTCTGCAAACTTGCTCGCAAAGAGGGTTGTTTACTTGACGGACCTAAGGATTATGGTCCTCCAACTGGTTACGCAGCCTATCTAAGGGATCCTGATGGACACCATGTAGAAATTTCCTACGGTCAAGAGGCCGCTTTTGACATCCTCCCATCGTTAAATCAAAGATTATAACGTTCGCGTAGCGGCTCCAAAGGAGCTGGGATTCCTAAACCTCACGATTTGGTTTGGTGCTTCAATGCAACAGCCTCCACCCTAAGCGGGGTTTTATGGTCTTACGTTCGCGACCCAGACTATCCCCGCAAGTCCTGCGGTTCTCATGTGTCGAGTTTCAAGAAAAGTCTTGATGTAATGCATGATTCGAGGGTTGGCCTTCCATTGCCCTGTCATCTTTTCCCTAGAGACGAAACCTTAGGATAGTGGAGTCTTAATTAATAAATTTTTACCCTTCTCTGCATAACCTGCCAACCATAAAGACTCCACTATCCTT
>NZ_JAAHFZ010000018.1:0-128086 GCF_010672795.1 Moorena sp. SIO1G6 | reverse complement strand
TAGGGGTCGGGTTTGCACCGCCATCCAGATGAACAGTTATAACTTTTGGGGTTGTCCCCGCGAGTTACCTAAGTCATACCCCTCCTGGTGGGGGAGGCTCCTACTTAGAACAAGCCGCACATCCTCTGGTTATCACCGCTTATTTACCCACCGTTCCTATAAAGCTCATAATGCACTCCAAATTATGCTAATGATTTGGGGGTCAATGGCAGGGCAAGGAGGTGTCATATCGTGGGTTATTTTGCATCGCCGCCACCATGAACTAAGTGACAAACTTGGCGATCCTCATTCACCCAATCTTCACGGCAGTAATTGGCCTGCGCGTCTTCAAGGTTTAATCCACTCCCACTTTAATTGGATGTACAAACATGAATATCCCAGTGTTGTTCACTATGCCCCTGATTTAATAAAAAACAAAACCGTTGTCAAGATTGATCGCTACTATTATGTGTTGGTTATACTTGGGTTAGTTATCCCTGCACTCTTAGGGGGAATGTATCATCGGAGTCTAGAAGGTGCGATCTCAGGATTTTTATGGGGAGGTGCTGTTAGAATATTTTGGGCAGGTCATACTATCTGGTCTATTAATTCTTTCCTGCATTGCTTCGGGATGCGTCGTTTTGATACTGAAGAACATAGCCACAATTTTGGAGCAGCTGCCCTATTGACCTTTGGCGAGTCGTGGCACAACAATCACCATGCTTTTCCTGGTTCGGCTTCTTTTGGTTTGGAATGGTATCGCTTAGATCCAGGATACTGGTTTATTCAGTTAATGGAAGCTTTACATTTGGCTTGGGATGTTAAAGTTCCAAGTTCAGAAAAAATTAAAATTCGATAACTTAACTCATAGATTTAAAAATTAGTTGTAACTTTAAATTAAGGAGACATCATGAAAACTGAATCACAAATCAGCGAATGGATAAAAAAATATCTAGCCGAAATTCTCGAATTAGACCCATATGAAATTAATGAAAAACAGGAATTTGAACAGTTTGGACTTAATTCTTCGATGGCAGTTTTTTTGATTGGTGATTTAGAAGAATGGTTGTCCCTTGAACTAAGTCCTTCTCTGTTTTTTGAATTCAAGACTATTGGTGAACTTTCTATCCATATAGCGGAAATGGTCAAAAAGGAGAAAGCTTTAGAACAAGAGGTTTCTGAAAGTGTCTAATTTAGTACAAGGCTTAACTACACGGGGCGGAAATGCTGCTGCTATCCAACACCACTATGATGTTAGTAATGAATTTTACTCTTTGTGGTTAGATCCCAGCCTAACTTACTCCTGTGGTTTTTGGGATAATCCCGCAATGGATGACAACCTAGAACAGTCACAACAGAAAAAAATTGATTGGCATTTGGAAACTTCAGGAGCAACAACTGGCAAAAGATTACTAGATATTGGATGTGGCTGGGGAGCTTTAATGCGCCGTTATGTTAACGGCTATCCTGATCGTCAGGCTGTGGGATTGACCTTGAGCCACAATCAATATGAGCATATCTGCTCATTAGGACTAGACAATATCAAAGTCTACGAGGAAAGCTGGATTGTTCACCAGCCAATGACTACTTACGATGCGATCGTCTCCATTGGTGCTTTTGAACATTTTGCCAAACCAGAGACTACCTCAGAGGAAAAAATAAGTGTGTATCGTGAATTTTTTCGTCAATGTCAACAGTGGCTAAAACCCAAAGGTAAATTATCCTTACAAACGATCACATATGGTTCGTTAAGTGCCGAAGACAAAAATTGGTTTACCCAAAATGAGATTTTCCCTGATTCTGAGTTACCCCGCCCTGGTGAAATTTTGATCGCTGCTGACGGGCTATTTGAGATCAAAACCTACCGCAATGATCGCCTTCAATATGGCAAGACTTGTGATCTGTGGTTGAATAATCTCCGCCGTCAAAAATCCCTAATCATCGAGGGGTTTGGAGAAAAAATATATCGTAAATACGAACAATATCTCAAATTAGTTGTTGCAGGTTTTTATTTCGGACAAATATTACTACTGCGCTTAGAAATGCAATCCTTAGCTAAATAAGGCATTCTCTAGAAGGCTGTCAAGGTATTTTTCATAGTACAAATTATCTTAACAGACTTCTAGTATTTGCTATACCTTACTACTCGCAAGGAGTTTTTTTTTGACCATGATTGCTGTATCTAAATCTGCCATCAAATTTAATCCCTTTGCCCCCGGTTTCCGAGAAGACCCCTATACAACTTATCACCTCTTGCGCCAACAAAAGTCGATTCACTATGCCTTGGATATGTGGATACTCACTAAATATCAAGATATTATCCAAGTGATAGATTCTGATGCTGTTAGCGTTAGTTTCATTCCCCAATATGTGACGCAACAAAAGGTGGGTAATATTCCTGGTTTAGTGGAATTGGGCAAGAAAGCAATTGTCTTTACCGATCCCCCCGACCATATACGCTTACGTCGGTTAGTCGGACAAGCTTTCAACAGTAGTACGATTCAAGCTTATACTAGTCATATTCAGAAATTAATTGATAATTTTATTGGGCTTAAAATCGGCACAGAAGAGTTTGATTTTGCGGAGATTGCCCATCAAATTCCCCTGTATACCCTTGCTCATATACTTGGTATTCCCAATGAATATATCAAGACAGTCGATCAATATATTCATCGGGTTCGGTCTATTTTAGAACCGAGTTTGTTAACCAAAATGCGTATCCGTCGCATTGAGCAAGATTTACAATTGTGTTTAACGCTTTTTCAAGAGGTAATTGATTCCCGTAAAAACCATTTAGGAGAAGATATTATCAGCAAATTAATTCAAGCCAGAGTTGGAGAAGATAGACTTTCTGATAGTGAGCTAGGAATTGCCTGTGTCATGACCTTTGTTGCTGGACATGAAACCTCTAAGGGATTGCTCACCAATGGAATTTTAGCCTTTGCCAAGCATCCCGATCAGTGGCAAATTCTCCGAGATGGACAAGCTACTAGCAAACAAGCAATTGATGAAATTCTCCGTTTCGACCCACCTTTACAACAAACGGTACGCTTAGCCATCAGCGACCTGCAAGTTGGCTCCCAGACGATTAAAAAAGGGGACAAAATGCTGCTTTGTCTTGCCTCTGCTAACCGAGATGAAGAACATTTTCCTAATCCTGATGCTTTTAATATTATCCGAGATGCTACCTCTCAAATTGCCTTTGGCCATGGAATGCATAATTGCTTGGGACAGGGGATTGCGCGACTCGAAGGGAAGCTTTTGTTTGATTACCTTCGCCAAAGGGTAAAGCAGATCGAATTGACTTCTTCTGACTATCGCTGGAATCAGGAGGGATTTATTACCCGAACCTTAACTTATCTACCTGTTACTTTTCATGACTCCTGACTTTGTTAATCCACTGAGATTCAGAATTTGTCCAACTCACTCTCAGAAGAAAAACCAATGACTTCTCCCCAGTTAAATAATTTGATTGACAAACTGCTTTTGGGAGCAGAATATCAACCAAATCAAACCCTCTATTATTTTCTTGATAACCGAGGTCGGGAATATGCGTCTTTAACTTATGCCAGTTTATTAGAAGCAGTCCAACGGTTAGGACAATGGCTCACTGAAAAAACTGTCAGGGGAGATCACATAGTGATTCAGTTGCCCACTAGTCCTGAATTTGTGATTACATTTTTCAGTTGTCTATATCTCGACCGTATTCCCGTTCCCCTCAGTTCTCCCACCCGTAAGCGTAACTGTGATCACTATCAACGGATTTTTAAGGATTGCGATGCCCGTCTAGTTATTACTGAGTCAAGGGTTCGAGACTTGTTTGAGAAAGAGGATTTGGAAGTATCCCCTCAAATCGAGACTTTCCCCTCCCTAGACGCTTTAGACTCTTTAACTGCTCCCGTTGACCGCCAAGGTAACAACATTGCTTTTTTGCAATATACTTCTGGCTCTACCTCTTTTCCCAAAGGTGTGATGGTAAGTCATGGGAATATTATGGCTAACCAGAAAATGATTCAACAAACCTTTGGTCACAGCAGTGCCAGTATCGTGTTAGGTTGGGTTCCCTTGTTTCATGATATGGGGTTAATTGGCAGTGTCTTTCAGCCTTTATATGTGGGGTGTCCTTGTTATTTAATGTCTCCAGGGACTTTTCTTCAACGACCAAAACTTTGGCTGAAAACAATTTCAGACAAAAAGATCACAACGACAGGGGGACCCAATTTTGCTTACGAGATGTGTGTCAAAAGAATTGACCCAGATTCCTTAGAAGGACTATCCCTTTCATCCTGGGATGTTGCCTATAATGGAGCAGAACATATCAAGTTAGATACCCTCGAAAAGTTTAGTGCTACATTTTACCCCTACGGCTTTAAAAAAACTGCTTTTTTGCCCTGTTATGGTTTAGCAGAGGCAACTTTAATTGTTAGCGGGGCTTCTAAATCCGAAGAACCTACGGCTTTAACCATTCCTTGTGGCACAGATGAAGTTTTAGATGCCGATGCGTCTCCCAAGACAGGCAGCGTCCGTACAGTGGTTAGCAACGGTCAGGTCATGCCAGAACTGTCCTTGCGCATTATTAATCCGCAAACCTTAAAGGAATGCCCTTCCCATCATATCGGGGAAGTATGGATTGCCGGAGAGAGTGTTACAGTTGGCTATTGGAAAAAGCCTGAAAAAAACCAAGAAACCTTTATTTTTTATGATGGATTGCGATTTTTACGGACAGGAGATTTAGGATTTATTGATTCCCAAAACCACCTTTATATTACAGGGCGGCTCAAAGACTTAATTGTCATCGAGGGAACAAACTACTATCCCCAAGATATTGAAGAAGTAGTCAAACTCTCTCATCCTGGCTTACAGGAGGTCAATTGTGCTGTATTCTCAGTTCCTAGTATTGTTTCTCAAAAACTGGTGGTGGTTAGTGAAGTAAATCGCAAATTTCGGCGGCAAATCCATGACTATGCCAATCAAATTAAAGAAGCGGTTAAGGCTTCTGTCTATGACCATTTCCAACTGAGGGTAGACGACACTGTACTGCTACAGTTAAATAGCATTCCTACAACCACTAGTGGAAAAACTCAAAGGCAGCGAACTAAGTTGTTGTATCTGTTGCAAGAATTGGAAAGCATTGAAAAAGTTGGCGTTGCTGAATAACGAAATGGTTTAACCAGAAAGGGAGATTTTTTTGCTCTCCTAGAGTGGCTATGATAAATTAGTATAAAATAACCGCTATAGCCCTTATTAATAAAGGGTTTGAGTAATTTAAAAATGCAATTTTAATAAAAGCGCACCTAAGCGGTCTTGGGGAGGCAGTGCCGACCTGTGGGGGTTCCCCCCATGAGCAACTGCCGTGGTTCCCCCCACTCGCGCTTGGGATCAAGACAATGTATTTTTAGTTTATTGAATCCCTTGCTATTTCAGGGGTAATCGCTCATTTAAACTACTCATTTACTATAATCAGTCTAGGAGAGCCAGCATTCTTTAGATCAGCAACGCCGGATTTTATGAGTTGGCACCAGTAAGCCATGACGAGATTGCTTGGCTCTAATTTCTGGATAAAACCGCCAGAGCCACCAAAACACTTTTTTCCCATCCCGTTCTTTAGCAATATCGCCGAGATTCGGTGTTTCTTGTTGATTAAAACAGTCTATCTGGTGCTGTTGACCGCTGATCGGATGCTTGACTTGACAAGTATCAGTTGTTGTGTTATAATCTGCGCCTAGATTAACCCGGTCAGAGGAACTAGCGATCGCATTCGGCAGAACCTGACTTTGCTCCTGCTGGTCTACCAGTTGCTGCCACCAGTTTTGCAGCTGATCTAGATTGTCTTTGCAACAGTGTAATGTGCGGAAGATACTATTACTCCCTTCGTCTTGATGCTCCTGATGCATTAGAGCATAAAGCTTCCGCTGATAGACATTCATGTAGATTCACCTCAACAGCTGATCCCAAGTTAGCAGCTGAGCAGGAGTACCAGTGTAATTCTGATGCGAATGACGAAAATTGCTATGTTGACTTCTTTCAGAAGTCGGGAACAGCGGATCTCGGAACAGCGGATCTGGGAATGAGAGGGGGATAATGAATATCAGTGGGGTGGGCATCCTGCCCGCCTGGAAATGAAACGGGCAAGATGCCCGTTCCACAGCCAGATGCCCGGATGCCCACTCCACAGCCAGATGCCCGTTCCAGAAAACTCTTCAAATCATTCGATTCTTAAGCAACACCCGGAAGCGAGGGGTATTAGAAAAAGATGGTGGAGAGATTATCAGTAAAGGTACTAACCTCAACTCCCTCTACATTGGCGAGAAGGTCACCATCAGCAGCTATGATATTCACACTGCCATTAGACTGCTCAAAGGTAAGGGTGCTAGCATCACTAACCCCAAAGCGAGTTAACCCCAGTTGGAAATTTATCACTTTGTCATGTCCTTCACCTTCTTCAAGGGCAATGGTGTTGTTACCATTACCAAGCTCGATGGTGTCTACACCGGAACCAGAATCAATAGTATTGTTTCCGTCACCAGTTTTGATTACGTCATTTCCAGCACCGCCAGTTATGGTGTCATCACCGTCTAAACCCAATAAAATGTTGTCTTCCCCGTTACCGATCAGTTCGTCATTAAAATTAGTACCTACGGCTCTTTCAATACTAATTAAAGTTTGTGCTACTTCCTGATCTTGCTCATCGGTGTAACTACCAGTGCCTTCAGGCAAATTGAGCTTAATACCAGAGTTGATTAGATTTTGAAAGTCAACGGTATCACGACCTTCTCCACCGTCAAAATAGTTAACACCGCCACTGTCTTGGAAAGTATCATTTCCTGCACCACCGACATATTTGTCATCACCCTCTAAACCCAAGAAAGTGTTGTCAACCTCGTTACCAGTGAGTTCGTCATTAAAATTAGTACCAAATACCCTTTCGATACTAATTAAAGTTTGTGCTACTTCCTGATCTTGCTCATCGGTGTAACTACCAGTGCCTTCAGCCAAATTGAGCTTAATACCAGAGTTGATTAGATTTCGAAAGTCAACGGTATCAAGACCTTCTCCACCGTCAAAATAGTTAACACCGGCACTGTCTCGGAAAACGTCATTTCCTGCGCCACCAATAAATTTGTCATTACCGTTGTAACCTAAGAAAGTGTTGCCTTGGCCGTTACCGATCAGTTCATCATCAAAATTAGTACCAAGTACGTTTTCGATACTAATTAAGGTTTGGATAATTTCTTGATCGTTACTATCGGTAGAGATAGCAGTACCCTCGACGAGATTAACTTGAACCCCAAAATCAAACTCGAAAAAGTCAACGGTATCACGACCTTCTCCACCGTCAAAATAGTTAACACCGCCACTGTCTTGGAAAGTATCATTTCCTGCACCACCGACATATTTGTCATCACCCTCTAAACCCAAGAAAGTGTTGTCAACCTCGTTACCAGTGAGTTCGTCATTAAAATTAGTACCAAATACCCTTTCGATACTAATTAAAGTTTGTGCTACTTCCTGATCTTGCTCATCGGTGTAACTACCAGTGCCTTCAGCCAAATTGAGCTTAATACCAGAGTTGATTAGATTTCGAAAGTCAACGGTATCAAGACCTTCTCCACCGTCAAAATAGTTAACACCGGCACTGTCTCGGAAAACGTCATTTCCTGCGCCACCAATAAATTTGTCATTACCGTTGTAACCTAAGAAAGTGTTGCCTTGGCCGTTACCGATCAGTTCATCATCAAAATTAGTACCAAGTACGTTTTCGATACTAATTAAGGTTTGGATAATTTCTTGATCGTTACTATCGGTAGAGATAGCAGTACCCTCGACGAGATTAACTTGAACCCCAAAATCAAACTCGAAAAAGTCAACGGTATCACGACCTTCTCCACCGTCAAAATAGTTAACACCGCCACTGTCTTGGAAAGTATCATTTCCTGCACCACCGACATATTTGTCATCACCCTCTAAACCCAAGAAAGTGTTGTCAACTTCGTTACCAGTGAGTTCGTCATTAAAATTAGTACCTACGGCTCTTTCGATACTAATTAAAGTTTGTGCTACTTCCTGATCTTGCTCATCGGTGTAACTAGCAGTGCCTTCAGCCAGATTCAGCTTAATACCAGAGTTGATTAGATTTTGAAAGTCAACGGTATCAAGACCTTCTCCACCGTCAAAATAGTTAACACCGGCACTGTCTCGGAAAACGTCATTTCCTGCGCCACCGACATATTTGTCATCACCCTCTAAACCGGAGAAACTGTTGTCAGCCTCGTTACCGATCAGTTCGTCATTAAAATTAGTACCTACTGCTCTTTCAATACTAATTAAAGTTTGTGTTACTTCCTGACTTTGATCATCGGTGTAACTAGCAGTGCCTTCAACCAGATTCAGCTTAATACCAGAGTTGATTAGCTCTTGAAATTCAACGGTATCAAGACCTTCTCCACCATCAAAATAATTAACACCGGCACTGTCTCGGAAAGTATCATTCCCAGCACCGCCTTGGAGGACATCATTACCACTATCACCCCAAATTCGGTCATTCCCAGCGCCACCTTGAATTACATCCTCACCTTCTCCACCAAAGAGTGTATCATTCCCTTCATTTCCTTGGATTACATCATCACCCTGATCTCCATAAATTACATCATTACCTAGATTTCCCTGGATAAGATCATTGCCTTCCCGTCCTCGAACAATATCGTTTCCATCTAAAGCTTGAATGATGTCGTTTTCAGAGAGACCTTCTAAATTATCTTCGTTGAGGGTTCCTAAAATAATTGCCATTTTTTTATCTACTCCGATAATGGAATATTGATGCTGACAATTGAATATTATGAATGTAGTCCTATTTTATAAAAAAAATTAAAAATAAAGGGCAGGGCTGTTTCTGGCGTCGAGCTAAAATTTGTTTTATTGGTGGGGAGATAGGGAAATAGGGAGATAGGAAGATAGGGGGAATCAAAGCGAATCAAAAGGTATTTTTAACCTTAAAAAAACCTCTTCCCGATTCCCGATTACCTACTCCCTACTCCCTACTCCCTACTCCATTAAGAAGCGCTATACCTTAGCCTCTTCTTTCACTAACTTATCCCAACCCAAATCCTTGAGACTGTTATTGCGACGTAACGGACGAGTTGCCAATTCCAGAATATCTCGGGCATTAGTAAAGCCGTGCATTTGAGCAAAGGTAAACTCAACGGACCACTTAGTATTAATTCCCCGTGCTTCCAAAGGATTAGCATGAGCCATACCGGTAATTACCAAATCCGGCTTCAAGTCATAAATCCGCTGAATCTGGTTGAAATTGTCTGGCTTCTCGATAATCTTGGGAGTTGGTACACCCATTTCGTGGCAAGTCTGTTCTAACAGAGCTAACTCAGCCTTCTGATAACGCTTATCCATGTAAGGGATACCGATTTCATGGCAAGTCATACCGCAACGAACGAGGAAACGAGCTAAGGAAACTTCCAGCAAGTTATCCCCCATGAAAAATACAGACTTACCACGCAACAGCTGGATATAATCCTCCAAGCTTTCCCAAATTTTAGCTTCCCGTTCTGCCAAGCCTTTTGGTTCAATACCAAACACAGAACACATTTTCTCTATCCAAGCCCGAGTGCCATCCGGACCAATGGGGAAAGGTGCGCCAATTAACTTACACTTGCGGCGGCGCATCAGAGTAGTAGCAGTGCGGCTTAGGAAAGGATTCACCCCAGCAACATAGTAACCTTCTTCTATTACTGGTAATTCCGTGTAACGCTTAGCAGGCAACCAACCAGACACCTTAATCCCCTGCTTCTTCAACTCTAGGGTGAGGTTAGTCACAACCGGGTCAGGTAGGGAGCCAAACAACACTAGGGGTGGATGATCCGCATAGTCTGACTCTTCCGCAGCCACCTCTTCTTTCTGGCGTCCAAAGTTGAGGAGTTTTGTGATCGCATTCCGCTCTTGTTTCTCCTCTTCTACCTGGGGTGCTTCCTTCGGACACTTGTGAGCCATAGCGGCCAACACCGTATCTTCACCCTGGGTGAAGGCATAGTCTAAGCCATTAGCACGAGCCACCACAATCGGAATACCAATCTCAGATTCCAGCTTGGGAGCCAAGCCTTCCAAATCCATCTTGATAATTTCGGTAGTGCAGGTACCAATCCAGACAATCACACTAGGATTGCGATCGCGTTTAATCTGCAAACACAACCGCTTCAGTTCCTCGTAATCATTGAGCTTAGCGGAAATATCCCCTTCTTCCAACTCCGCCATGGCATAGCGTGGCTCAGCAAAAATCATCACCCCCATCGCATTTTGGAGGAAATAGCCACAAGTCTTAGTACCAATCACCAAAAAGAAGCTATCTTCAATCTTTTGGTAAAGCCATGCCACGCAGCTAATCGGGCAAAAGGTATGGTAATTCCCAGTTTCGCACTCAAAATCTAGGGCTTGAGGGGTTTGAGCAACAGTCATTTAAAATTCTCCTCTCCTGGTCTCTCTCTAAGGTTTTAAGGGTTTAAAGGTTGAAGGGTTGAAGGTTGAAGGTTAAGAGGTTGAAGGTTAAGAGGTTGAAGGTTGAAGGTTTTAAGGGTTGAAGGATTGAAGGGTTAACGGTTAACGGTTAACGGTTGAAGGTTTTAAGGGCTTAAGGTTTTCAGGTTTGCTGTTGACTCTTATAACTTTCAACCGGGTACATCTCATTAAAGCTGTTTGACCCGGTGGTGCGTTACGGGACGGACTGTCTCAACACTGGCTACCGATAAAATGAGGGCGAGCCCGTCCCTAAAGCACCCTACGCCTCTTATAACTTTCAACCTTCAACCTGCTAACCTTCAACCTTTCTTTCAACCTTCAACCTCCTAACCTCCTAACCTTCAACCTTTCCTTACACCATCATCAGGTCTAATTCTTCTTCCTCAGTCACTGCTGGGGTTTGAGGATTCAGGTAGAAGTCAGACAGCAAAGAGAACAACTCCCGGTCAGGTGCATCTTGAGGTACAACCCCCTCAGGCTGTGCCAGAATTTGGTCAGCAATGTTGAGATAGTATTGGCAAACAGGTTCCAGGCTCGGGTCAGTTTCTGCCATTTCAAAAATCGTTTTGCCCTTAACCCGAGAGACACGAATGTCCTCAATTAGTGGCAGAATTTCCAGCACTGGCATCGGCACAGCTTCGATATACTTATCGATTAAGTCGCGCTTAGAAGTGCGGTTGCCAATCAGACCAGCCAGACGCAGAGGGTGAGTGCGAGCTTTTTCACGAACAGAAGCAGCAATCCGGTTAGCAGCGAACAAGGCATCGAAACCGTTATCCGTCACAATCATGCAATAGTTGGAATAGTTCAGGGGAGCAGCAAAACCACCACAGACTACATCACCCAGAACGTCAAACAGAATCACATCGTACTCATCAAAAGCATTCAGTTCCTTGAGCAGCTTTACAGTTTCACCAACCACATAGCCACCGCAACCCGCACCAGCCGGAGGACCACCAGCTTCTACGCAATGAACACCACCATAACCTTTGTAAATCACATCTTCAGGCCAGACATCTTCGTAGTGGTAATCCTTTTCCTGAAGGGTATCAATAATGGTAGGAATCAGAAAACCAGTCAGAGTAAATGTGCTGTCATGCTTCGGGTCACAGCCAATTTGCAGCACCTTCCGACCCCGCTTAGCTAGGGCAACTGAGATATTACAGCTAGTTGTGGACTTACCGATACCACCTTTTCCATAAACTGAAAGTTTCACCTTTAATCTCCTGTTTCAGATAAAAATTCTTCTTTTGTCTTTGCCCCTAAGCCAGCCGAAAGCATAATTGCCGAAATTCTGCTGGATTTATCTTAGGCACCGCTTCGGCGTTTACCCTAAAGCCAGCCATAGATTGCTTAGCTTTCGGTGCTTCTTGCATTATTCACGAACTGCACTAGAAAATACAGGGTCTTTTTTATCTATATAGCCTTTAAATTAGTTTAAATGGACTTTTATGAATTTAAACCATAATATAAATCAATTTAAACCTTATTTATTCAATTTAATACTTAATTAATATTTTTTATTATTTTTTTTAATAAAAAGTGAAACAATAAACAAAAATATTTAATCACCAGGGTGAATCAATCTGATAGCTGATAGCTTAAGCGCTACGCGCACGCGTAGCGCTTAAGCTTACAAATCATCCAGACCCACCAGAAGCAATAGGTGGGTCTAGCTATTCAGATTTTTTGTAAATAATAATTAAATTTTTACCAAAAATTCTGGGTTTAAAGCCCCGTCCTTAGTTCGACGGCTTTTCCGGAATCATCAATGACGATGATGTATGATTAAAGTAGGTACAGGCTGAAAAACCGTTGACTGAGCCGGGAGAGAGACCCGTAACTTATTGATCATAAAGTAGTAATACCTAGAGGGTAGGGAAAGTCCTCTTTAAAAACCCAATCGTCAATTAACTTTTGGCGTGTGAACCCAGAAGAACACTTTTTGAAACAAAACAAAGTACGGTGGGGCACACCGGAACTTGAGGAAACGGGAAGCAACGGACTTTTTAAGGCACTTCCAAAGTAAAAGTACTCGAACGCTTAAGGAGAACCGCCCTCTAGGTCTGTCGTGAATTGACTGGAAACTTGGTCTACGCACGGGTTTTTGGTTGAGTATTGTCCAATTCTTGACGGCGTCAAGGATAGGAACACGGCGGTTTACGGCAGTTCGTCGATCTAAGAATCCCCGCTATGCGCAAGGCGGGGAGTGTCAAGGAGCAATCACCGCAATATTCTCGATATAGCGCCAGTCTAGTAAGAGGATTTGAAAGAGGTACAAAGAATCGGGAGTCGGGAGTCGGGAATCGGGAATCGGGAAAACTGATCTGATTCCCCATATCCCCATCTTCCTATCTCCCCATCTCCCTATCTCCCCTGATGCAGATTAAATCTCTATCACCTCAAGCCCCTACAGCTTCCTTAGCGGCATACATCACTTCAAGAGTGATTTCACTAAAGCCACGCTCACGAGCAAACTTCTCAGTATTGCGCTTCACTTTACCCCGAACAAAACCAGGCACCTTATTCAGTTCTGCTTTAGCGTCCTTACTCCAGTTCAGGTCAGAATCAGCAGAGATCCCCTTGGTAATCACTTCCTTGGTATCATGACCACCAAAGATTTCCAACAAGTGGTCTTCCATACCCAAGGTGAAGGAATTGTAGACCAAATCAGCAATTTGGTTAGTACCTTCGTAACCCATGAAGGGGCGATAACCGATGGGGAAGTTTTGGATATGAATGGGAGCAGCAATCACACCACAAGGAATGTTCAAGCGCTTACCAACGTGCCGTTCCATTTGGGTACCGAAAATCGCAGCAGGTTCAATTCGTGCGATCGCATCCCCAATCTGACCATTATCATCACTGATCAGGATCTCATCACAGTATTCGCTCACCTGCTCCTTGAACCAGTCCGCATCATACTTGCAGTAGGTACCAGCCAGCACCACATGAATACCCATCTCCCGTGCCAGAATCTTAGTCATAGCCGCAGCGTGGGTATTATCTCCGAAAACCACAGCCTTCTTACCCGTCAAGTTCTGGCAGTCGATGGAGCGAGAGAACCAGGCAGCTTGAGAAACGTACAGGGTTTGGTTGTTGATGTACTCTTCGTAATCGACATTAGCACCTTGACCATTGACAATTTCCTGAATTTTACGGATACAACGGGCAGTTTCCACCACACCCAGAGGAGCAATATCGACATAGGGCATCGAGAACTCTTCTTCCAGGTAACGGGCACTCATCAAGCCAATTTCCCGATAAGGCAACAGGTTAAACCAAGCCCGAGGTAAATTTTTCAGGTTGTGGACAGAAGCTCCCTCTGGGATGACTTCGTTAACCTCAATGCCCAAATCAGCCATCAGCCGCTTGAGTTCAGTACAATCGTGTTGATTGTGGAAGCCAAGGGTAGAAATACCAATGATGTTAACCGAGGGCTTTGCGGTTTTGCCCTCTGGCAACTCACCCTTCTTGCGGGCTTTGTTGAGGTAGAACTGAATAATTTGATCTAGGGTGCGGTCAGCCGCTTGCAATTCATTGACCCGGTAGTGGTTGACATCTGCCAACATCACATCAGCCTTAGCATCCATCTGAGCCCGGTTTACAAAATTTTCCAGGTCTTCTTGTAGGATACTGGAGGTGCAGGTGGGGGTAAGCACAATCAGATCAGGGTTTACCTCCTGATCTTTGCGGGTGATGTTGTCTACCACTTTTTCCTGAGAACCCCGTGCTAGCACGTTCCGGTCAACAATACTAGCAGTTACCGGAGTGTAGTCCCGCTCTCGCTCTAGCATGGAGCGCATCACGTTGAAGTAGTCATCCCCTAGGGGGGCATGCATAATAGCATGGACGTTCTTAAAAGAACTCGCAACGCGCAGTGTGCCAATGTGGGCAGGACCTGCATACATCCAGTAAGCCAATTTCATATCCTATTCTCCCTTGTTAAAAGATTAAGTATCAAGTATCAAACATCAAGCATCAATCATCAATAATCAAGCATTAAGCATCAATCATCAATCATCAATCATCAATAATGTAACAATTTTATGGATTTGTTACTCAGCAACCAATATGGTTTCAGCCTTCAGCCTTGGCCTTTGGCCACGCTACGCGAACAGCCTTAAGACCCAAGCGTGATTTAGATTTTCTCAGAACTCCGAGGTAATAACTATCCTTAGGGATAAGTGTTCTTTCCCTGGTATCTAATTCCCCAAATCCTGTTGCCAAGCTAAACATATCGATTAGGGATATAAAAGAATCTGAATCAAATTGCAATTATTCTTAATTTTTAGTTACAGGGAGCAGGGAGTGTGGGAGGTGTCGGGAGTGTGGGAGGTGTGGGGAGTGTGGGGCGGGGGCGCGGGGAGTGTGGGGCGGGGGCGCGGGGAGTGTGGGAGGTGTGGGGCGGGGGCGCGGGGAGATGGCCAGATGGCCAGATGGGGAATCAGATCAGTTTTCCCTATTGCCTATTGCCTCTTGCCTATTGCCTATTGCCTCTTGCCTATTGCCTATTGCCTCTTGCCTCTTGCCTCTTGCCTCTTGCCTGTTACCGATTCCCGATTCCCGATTCCCGATTCCCGATTCCCGATTCCCGATTCCCTGTTCCCTGTTCCCTGTTCCCTAATATGAAAACCCCTATAGCAAGCATAATAATGTCAAAATAATCACAACCAGTTTGTCTGAAGAGTCCTCATGGAATGGCATATAACTGATGCTCAAAGTCTGGCAATTATTGACCGTGAAATAGGCGAGCATGTCTTTTCACCAGCGGAATACGAGATTGTGCGGCGGGTGATTTATGCCACAGCCGACTTTGAGTATAAGTCTCTGATTCATTTTTCTGAGCGGGCATTACAAGCAGGAGCAGCAGCTCTAGCTGCTCGTAGCACAATTGTAGTGGATGTGCCAATGGTACAAGTAGGGATCACTCCCCACATTCAAGATACCTTTGCTAATCCTGTGTATTGCAGCATGGAAACCCTCACTCGTCCTCAAAAAGAAAAGACTAAGGCAGCCTGGGGGATGCAAACCTTAGCTAGACGCTATCCAGAAGGAATTTTTGTGATTGGTCAAGCTCAGACAGCTTTAACAGTATTGGTGGAGTTGATTGAGGCAGAGGAAATTCGACCAGCCTTGGTGATTGGGGTACCTGCGGGATTTGTCGAGGTGGATGTGGCTAAATCTCGGTTGACGGACTCTTTGATTCCCCACATTCGGATTGATGGTCGTAAGGGTTCTGCGGTAGTGGCTGCTGCTATTGTTGATGGCTTAGTAGACTTGGCTTGGCAAGCCTATGGCCAGGATGATATTGACTTCTCACACGCCTAAAAGGGCGTTGCCCAATTGTGGAATAATCGAGAATAACGGGTAATCGGTAATCGGTAATCACCTTCGGTCAAGCTCATTGACCGCAACCCTCTGTTGGTGATCGATCAAAATTTGGCTAAGATCCTGTCAGCAACGGTTTAGCAAAGGGATAAGGATGGCAACTGCGGTTAAACTAATAGCTCCAGGTTTTTGTGTAAAGTACCCGAAAACCCCCTGGAGTGTGATATATGTCGAAGATGCTTCAGGCAAGTTTCATTTCCGCCTTAGTAGTCGAGACTTCAAATTTGAACCCCGCGATCGCTACCGTTACCCAACTCATGAGGCGGCTAAACGGGCAGCATTGTGTTTTCTGGAATTACTCAAACGTATAGAGCGATCGCGGATGCGCATGAGCATTCTGCTAGAAATTGGTATTCTTAAATTTCCCCGACAGACCTATCACTCCTATGAAATCTGGTTATTGATTGATCGCACTCGCTATAGTTGGGAGGTAATAACAGCCAATGGTTTTTGTTTCCGCTCCCAGCGCTGGTACAAAAATCCTAACAGTCCGATTCTTAAAGCCAAGAAACATATTGACCGGGAGCTAGCGATCTATCAAATCAAAGATGTGGTTGGCTGGGTTTAATCACTAATGACTTCAGCCCTCAGCGGTCAGCCCTCAGCGGTCAGCTTTCAGCTTTGTGGCAGAGGCCACAAGCGCTGTGACTTTCGTGACTATTAAACAAATGGTTACCTAAGCTGATGCGCATTTAAATTAGTTTTTCCCTGTTCCGGTGATCCGCTGATCCGAAGTTCCCTTTTAGGAATTTAGGTATCCCAATCTAAATGCTGAACAACTTATTTGATTCAAAAGCACCTCAAGTAGCGTGCGCGTAGCGCATATGCTGATAGTTTAATGCTGATAGCTGATACGCGACAGGCTGATAGCTAATAGCTGAATGCTTACCTAATGACTATCATCAGTATCAAAACACTTATGCCCGATAGTGCCATCAGGAAAGAGGAAAAGAGGACAAAACGGTAATTCTATGGGTATGCTCTCAAAGGTTATAGGCTCCTGCTGCGGTTGATCATTATGAGGCCAACGAATCCTGCGACTTGTACCACCGACAACATCAGTTATTTTATGATCACTACTGTCAGAAACAAAGCTGTCACTCTCTAACCTCTCGACGAAACCTAAATCAGAGATTTCCATGATAGCCATATATCCGATTTATTTCTATTGATTGTTTATATAAACTTCCCCCATAGCTAATAAAAAAGTCTTGCCATATTGGCCATAAGTTACAAAACTTTAAAATTGTCAACTATCAATTAATTAAGGGAATCGGGAATCGGGAATCGGGAATCGGGAATCGGGAATCGGGAATCGGGAATCCGGAGTAGGGAATCGGGAATCGGGAATCGGGAAAACTAGACCTCTTGCAAAAATAAATATGAAATCAAAATCTATCCCTTTTGTATGCATGCCTTTTACCTTGTCAACACCCACGGTTTATGAGACTTATGCAAGAGGTCTACTGATCTGACTCCCCATCTCCCCATCTCCCCATCTCCCCATCTCCCCATCTCCCCATCTCCCCACACTCCCTATTCCCTATTCCCTATTCCCTATTCCCGACTCCCGACTCCCGACTCCCGACTCCCTAAAACTATATAGCTTAACTGATGCGAGTTGCTTTTTCGCGGTACTTGTTGATAAGTTTATTGAACAATTGATTCAGCTGTCCAATGCAAAAACTATTCGGGGTCATCATTTTAGTGTTAGGATAAAAATAGAATTGAATTGAGCTGATCGACCCAGAATTAACTTCATTAAAATTGATAGCAACCTGCTGATTTCCCACGGATAGAACTTGAAACCAAGTCGCCATGGTAGCAGGTAATTTTGTACTAAGACGCAAGGAAATTTTTGGACTCGAAAGAGATTGAGCGTAGGCTGGGGTTAAAAATGGTTCATAGCGTTGAGCTTCTGGAGTTAGCTGCTTAATAAAGGCTAAACTTACACCTTTGACCAGTTGCCGCAGGCTATGGGCATCGTCTCCAACCACTTCTTTGACTAACGTACTTCTAGCGATCGCATCGTTAAGATTCTTCGGGTCAGTCACACTGAGGTGAGTGCCACCAATGGCACTAATCAAATACTTAGAACCCCCCAACTGATTAAAAGACCGTAACTGATGGTCTAGAGCTGGTGTAATGGCATCCTCTGTGCCCGTTAACATTAAGGTTGGTACAGTAACTTGACGCAAACCCTTAGTACCAAACAAACGCCCGGTTACACTATTCAAAGCGATCGCTTGCACCACTCGCTGATCAGTAAGATTAACCTCGTCTTCTGGTAAATCAGCCGCTGCACATTGGAACCAATCTGCTGGGGATCTGCCCACAGGAGAGCGATTTTTACAAAACCGTCGCAGTTCCTCTAAATTGAGTTTTCCCCCAGCCAACGCTAAAGCCGTGTAGCCCCCCAAGGAATGACCAATAATTGTAACTTGTTGAGTATTCAGTTTACCAAGCATGGTAGAATATCTATCGTTGATGTCAGCCAACTCATCCAGGAGAAAGCTGACATCTTTGGGACGGTCAATAAACTCCCCCGGAGGTAACAAATCCCCAAGTTTACCAGGTGCTGACAAACTGTTAATCCTGGTAAAGTTGCTGCCAGGATGCTCTAGGGAAGCTACAGTAAGGCCATGGGAGGCTAGATGGCGTGCTAAATATCTCAGAAATTTGCGGTCTGCAGCAAATCCGTGGGAGAGAACTACCATTGGTCCAGTGGTATCCTCAGCCCAGTATAGATCTACAATAATAGTACGTTGCCGTTGTCGGTCTCTGAGTCTTAGTTTACGCTGTTTAACCAATTGGGGACCGGAAGTAGCAGGGTCAAATTTAGGGCGAAAGGTGGCAGCGTCTGCAACAGCCAAATCTTGCTCTAAGATCGGACCAACTGCTAAACTCTGCCAATAGGAGGCATTAAGTTGTAGGGCAATCCCAACAGCAGAGGAAGCATCCAAAGTGATCTTTTCTCCTGGATAAGCCCGTAAGAAACTCAGCACACTTAAACCATTAACTTGCCTTGCTCCTAACAACAGAGCAGCTTTTAATTGCTCTAAACTACTATCGGGGAGTGCTAACCCTAGTCTGTCCAACAACCGTGCCCCATCCCTGGAGAGAAGAAGGTCATTGATAAAGGTTTCTGTGGTCTTAGGGTTGAGTTTGAGGCTATTGGTCAAAATCTTCCGGATCTGTGGCGTGAGGATATCTCGATAGGGTTGCAGTGCTGGTGATAATTCCCCTGTCTCAGCAAACGTTTCTAATTCAGTGATAGGGACAGATTGCTCAAATGGCCCCAAGCGTAGAGTGAGATACTCAGCGGCAAAAACTGGTGCAGTCATTGCCCAAAACAGAGTCACAAAGAGACTACCTAAAGCACCCTGTCTGATTTTTTTAAATTGACCTATTGAACCATTACAGTGTTTTTTCTTCACAGAAGATTCAGAGGTATGGCGGCGATCAGACCATGGCAGCTGAAAATTGATCATTAGCGATGTATGCAGAATGTGAGTGCGGATATTTCGATCAAAGCCGACTTAATCAAGACTCGACAAGCCCATCGAAATATTTTTTCTGCAGCACTTCTGCACTAAAGGGTAAGCTATCAGCTATTAGCTATTAGCGTGTCGCGTATCAGTTCTCAGCTATTAGCTATCAGTTATCCGCTATCAGCTATCAGCTATCAGCCATCAGCTATCAGCCTATGGGCTACTTTAGGTGCTACTTTAGGTGCTATCAGCGCTCAGGCAAAGGCTGACCGCTGACCGCTGACTCCTGACCGCTGACTGCTGACTACTGAATGCTTACTATTAATGAAGTAGACACACCTATTTCTTCCCGATTCCCCACTCCCGACTCCCGACTCCCGACTCCCGATTCCCTACTCCCTACTCCCTACTCCCTACTCCCTACTCCCTACTCCCTTTCCCAAATAACTAAATACTCGTATTTAATATCACCCCATCAAGTTCCGCTTCAATCAGATTAGCCCCGTGAAGGTTGGCATGAGTTAAATCAGCTCCGGTAAGATTCGCTTTTCTGAGGTTGGTTTCACTAAGGTTAGCTTCTCTGAGGTTGGTATAACTAAGATTAGCTTGACTAAGGTTAGCCCCTTTCAGATTCGCCTTCACCAGATCTGCTCCTGTTAAATTAGCTTTATCAAAATTACTACCAATCAGTTGAGCTTCATTGAGATTAGCCCCAGTCATCACCGCTTCAGTGAAGTTGACCCTACTCAGATTGGCTTTGGTGAAATTCACAGCAATCAGGTTAGTTCTAAACAGATTAGCTCCCTCAAGGTCTGCCAGAGAAAAGTTAACCCTAATTAGATTAGCGTCTTCCAAAGATGTCATAGTCAGGTCTGCTCTTTGGAAGGATGTACGGGTAAGCTTGGCTTTATTCAAGTATGCGTGACGAAGAATAGCTTGATCAAAAATTGCCCCAACTACACAAGCCTCAGTCAGGTCAGTATAAATCAGCAATGACCCACTCAAGTTAGCTCCCATTAGCTCCGCTTGAAAGAGATTGAAACCATTGAGGTTTTGCCCACTCAGGTCTACCTCCATCAGGTCAGGGATCAGTTTGGGATGATTGTCTCTCCATTGATTCCAGAGTTTTAGACCCTGCTCAAGCTCAGCCAGATGGGTAGGTTCCGCCATGTAGTTGATTGATCCTCTAGGTAACAATGCTTAAGAAAGTATTAAATTTAATGTAACATAGCGAAAACAAAGTTTACATTTTTGTTAAGATTTTTCCCAACTAGCTGCCGTTCTTGTATATAGCGCTACGTCCTAGGCAATAGGCATGCTAGCAATAGGCAATATAGCGTATTTTTATTTTGTGAGGTACAGAATTTCTGGTTTTAGGGAATAGTAAATATAGAAGAGGGAACATGCAAAAAAATATATGTACCTCATTATAATAAAAAAATAGTTTACTAAAACAGCTTTTGCGGGCTATATAGCACTACTCATTAAAGTTAGGACATTGCTAAAAGCTGAAAACCTGTTGTAGTAAACTTGTGACTTCTGACTTGTGACTTCTGACTTGGCCATAGCGCTATATAAAATGTCTTGGCATGTAAAAAGCCACACCCAAGCTATTACGGCTTGGGTGCAACTATTGTTTCAAGGCTAGATAGTCTACCGATTTCCCAATTCCGGATTCCCGTAAAAAGCAGGGCTATTTCATTCTAAAAAGTTGCTTAAGCGTGTCTAGACCAAAAGAACAAAGTCGTTGAGCTTGTGCCATGTTTGTAAACATTTGGTCACGGTATAAATTGAGTGTAAAATTGCGAGCTATGGTGAAAAATTTAGGCAGAGGGTTAGTGCGAATTCTGGATTTATCTTCACCTTGAGTAACATCTCGCTCCATAGTGGACTTTATTCTCAACACCCCAATATCCACGGATACGTTCAGCAAATTCTTGGGCTGTTAAACTCAATGAAGAAATATAATAACGAGTTTCAGTAGTAACTTCAATGACATGATGGGTAAATACTTGACGTTCTGATTTAACTTGAATCAAAGTAGTAAGTCCGGGCCAAGGACGGATAGAATCAAGATTTTTACAAATACTTACATGACGCTTTTCGATGCGACCATGTCCTTTATTGATTTGTAGATCAGTAACTTCTGGTGTAAAGTTAGTTTTTACCTCCTTAAAGAGACTGGGCTGGTTACCTTTTAAGGAAGCAATATAATCATTACCACTTTTGATAATTAACTCACAAGTTTTTTTTTGGTATTAATAGCATCAAAAGCAAAAACAACTCCCTTGAGAGCCAGTTTCTGGATTAATTCTGGTAGAGCTTTAATTTCGTTGGTTTTGGCATCAACTTCAAACGGTTCTAAAATCAAGCCCCGTTCCACAATGTAAGCACTAACCAACATTATGGCTGGGTGAGAAGCTGAATTAATATTATCATTTTCAATTTGATAGGAACGTTTGAGGACTTTTCAGATCTTACCAATGGTTTCTCCAGGAACTGGTTGTACGTTAAAGAACTTAGACAGGCACAGGGAATACTGCTCATAATTTATATGTAGTAAAGCACGACGGACAGTACTGTAAGAGGGTAGCCTGTTTTTAGGAGGTTTGAAAAGATCAATCAACTGCTCGCGGTAACTTGAAATCCAATCTCCAATTGCTAAAAATCCTTGATTACCAGCGGCGTAGCCCACGGTAAATAGTGCTAGGCACAGTGGCAGGGCATGACGCTGTCCAGCACGACGACGAGGGTCTTCGAGCTCTGCAAAGGCTTCTATAATTGCGATTTGAGACACAGGAGTAAATGGATTAGACGAAATTTGCGCTAGATTATACCATATCTTGTTTATAGGTTAGAATGAAATAGCCCTGTCTTAGAGCTAAATCAAGAAATGTCAAGAAAAATAATGGGAGGTATTACTTTGGCGGTGGCACTTAAACAGATAGAAAGAATCAAATTGAGGATTTGGAAATTTAGGCGGCTCTCGGCTCTGTCTGCGCTGGCTTTGAGTCATGCGGTCCGACCCTCAACACATTGGTGCGCTGGCATACGTGAATTTCACCGCTAGCATAGCAAAACATCGACCTTATGTCAAAAGTTTTTTTTATCAGTGATGGGCGGTCGATTGGCACGGCTTAATTGACCGGAAACCCTCGCTAATTCGGGGTCTTCCGTTACCACGCCACTGGCACCGACCACTTCCTTTGATGAGACTTTTTTGACAAATGTGATTCCGTAAGAGAAACCCCAGCGGTAGAGCAATTACCCCAGTGGCACCTAGTTGGGGTTTTCTGTTTAAAAACGGGAGTGGGGAATCGGGAATAAGCGCGAAAATATTGATAACGGGCAAGATGCCCATTCTACTAAAAGCCAATAACGGGCAAGATGCCCATTCCACCAAGATGCCCATTCCACCAAAGAGGAACGGGCAAGATGCCCATTCTACACAATTAAAATCATCCCCCATTTATACAACACAAAAATTCTCCCCATCTCCCGATTCCCGATTCCCGATTCCCGATTCCCGACTCCCTACTACCGAAAGAAACCTCAAAACCGTGTTCTAGGACGCCCCAAAGTCGTAATATAAACAACCGCTTCATCAACAGGGATACCCAAAACGTCATTGACCTGGTCATCAAAGAAGCCACCAATACCACTTACTCCTAAACCCAGGTAAATCGCTGCTAAATTCAGCCGCTGTCCTAGATGACCAGCATCCATGTGCAGGTAACGGTAAGCGCGATCGCCTAATCTAGCCACTGCTTTTTGTAAGTCTGCGGTGTGGAACACTACTGCTCTGGCATCTCGACCCAAATCTTGCCCTAAACACAAAAAATGTAATTCTTTCCGGAAGTTTTTAAAGCGAATTTGCCGCAATTCTTGAGCCTTAGGGGCGTAATAATAGCAGCCTTCTTCTAAGTCATTAACCCCAGATACTGCTATAAATGTTTCGATTAAACTTAAATCAAAATAATCGGGTGTTCCATCTAACCCCTGTTCAATATAATGCTGAGGTTGGTATGTAAAATCCAGAAGAGCTTTTAGCTCCTCCAAGGTCAAATTAGCTGCACTATAAGCTCGGGTAGAGCGTCGTTTTAGAATAGTATCTAAAAATGCTTTCGGAGCATTACCTGAGCTGGTTAACTCCCCCCAATCTATGGGGTTTGTAGCCGTTGAAACTTTATCACAAAACGGAAAATTGTACTTGTCTTCTAACTGCTGGTCAATGTCTGTACTCTTTAAAGTATTACCCTTAGCTTTCCAATCACCACCGTCTTTAATTTCCGTAGCGCGGTGCAAATAACCCAATAATTCTCCATCGGGAATCTCTGGGTAATTAACCTCAGTAGGAGATGGCAACACAGTTGGGGCGATGGGCAAGTTTTGTTGAACTTTGAGCTGATCGGCCAGGGGGATTACTGCGATCGCTCCTTCTTGTTCCAGGTCTAGATAAAGCAGTTCATTAACTTTTTGATCAGCAAACCCACCAATGAGGTGAGGTCGGTAATCACTCAGAGCGCCAGCTAACTCAATGTTACCGAGCAGATGACCAGTGTCGAGGAAAATTCTGCGGTATGCCCGGTCTTCATAGCGCCAGGCTGAGCGATAAAATACCGCTGTAGTTACAATAGCCAGTTCCGTACTCTCCAAAACTGGGTGCCAGAAGCAAGCCTCTTGCAGTGCATTCCAAACCTCACTCTCCCAAAAATGAACCAGAGAATGGGTAAGACACTGATAGTTGTATAGTCCTGGTGGTAATAGGGGAGTACCACGGGAAATCAAATAAACTTCAGCTGGGTATAAGCCACCAGCAGAGGGAGCTGCCCTCAGATAAAGTGGTGCTCCCATGGTCTCCACCCTAGCTGTCAAACCATAACTACACAGTAGTAACTGGGATAGCCGCCACCAACTTTTACTCGGTTCAGAGGTAAACTGCTCCCGGTCTTGTGAGAAGTATGGTTTTAGGTCAAAGTTAGTCCCAACTTTGTAGTCTTTAAAAGGTATCGGCTGCTTCTCCCAGTCTAAGCCCTTATTTTTGGCTGATATAGTTTCTGGAGCATATTTGGTGCGCTCGTGGTAGTGCTGAGCGATGGATACTGGCAGTTGTGACATGTTAGTTGCAACAGAACAGGAAGCTTTGCTTTTTATCTTGACAGGATTTTTGCCCTGTTCCCTATTCCCTGTTCCCTGCTCCGAAGTCCGAAGTCCCTGCTCCCTACCTAAGAAAAATTTCGAAAAAATTTTATTAAATAATTTTATTAAAATAAAATTATTTTGTCAAGTATTTTTATTTTTACGTAGCAAATGTTCACAAATATTAAAAAAGAATTATAATTAAGTGTGTAATGCGCTACAAAGTTATACCTTTATAAAATAAATAAGCATAAATACGCATTGACATTATTTTATAAATTGGTATTGGGCGGCAAAAGCTGACCTATTTATAGCGCAATGAAAAAGATTGGTGGAGCCGAGTTACTTGAACAATACGCTAGGGGTAGACGAGACTTTAGTGGAGTAGATATCAGTGAAGCTGACCTGTTTGAAGCAGATATACAAGCAATTGACCTGACTAGCAGCAATCTTAAAAAGACTTACCTGCCCTACTCTAATCTAAGTCAAGCCAAGTTGCAGCAAGCTCAACTTCAAGCAGTTCAGTTAAGTGATGCCCAGCTCTACCAGACCAATCTCTCTGGGGCGGATCTTCAGAATGCCAATCTGTTCAGAGCAAATCTACGTCGTGCCAATTTACAGGGCGCAAATCTAGCTGGTGCTAATCTCCAAGCAGCAGATTTGAGGGACACTGACCTGAGCCATGCCAATCTCAGCCATGCCAATTTGAGTAATGCTAACCTGAAAAGAGCTATCCTTACTAAGGCTCAGTTGAGGGGTTGCAACTTATTTCGAGCCGAGAACGTCGATCTTTGTGATGCCTACTTGGATAGTTCGACGATTTATCCTGATGGGCATAGAGCTGATGGCTCTGAGTGATCAAACACCTATCCGTTATCCACCAATGACTTTATCACGACGTCACTTCTTTGCCTTAGCCAGTGCTAGCACCGCTGGTGCAATTCTAGCATCCCCCTTGAAAGAGGTTTTTGCCAAGAAGGCTCTTGGTAAATCATTTCGAGGTAAAGGCTTTGGGTCCCTTCAGCCAGACCCTAATCAATTATTAGACCTGGCAGCCGGATTTAGCTATAAAATTTTATCCCGCACAGGTGACACCATGAGTGATAGCAATTTGGTGCCTGGTAGACCCGATGGCATGGCGGCTTTTCCTGCACCGGGAGGCAATACTGTCCTGGTGCGCAATCATGAACTTAGCCCCCATCAATTGGATAAACATGGATTGGTAGCAGTAGAGTATATCAAGTATGACCCCATGTGTTTGGGAGGCACGACAACACTAGTAGTGGCAGCCAATGGTCAACTGGTCAAACAGTACACTTCCCTCGCTGGTACTGAACGAAACTGTAGTGGCGGACCAACCCCTTGGGGTTCATGGATTAGTTGTGAAGAAAGCACCGTTACTCCCACCACTTATCCGGCAGATGACCCCAGAAGTGTTTCGATGAAGCACGGCTATAACTTTGAAGTGCCCATTACCGGTGAAGTGGTTCAAGCTGAGCCTCTAGTGGCCATGGGTCGTTTTAACCATGAAGCCGTTGCAGTAGATCCCAATACTGGGATTGTTTATCAGACTGAAGACAGGATGGATGGTCTGTTTTATCGCTTTATTCCCAAGCAACCAGGCAACTTAAAAGCAGGGGGTCTACTGGAGGCATTGAAGATCCAGGGAACATTTCAAAAAATCACGGTTGAAAACTTCCCTGTCGGTCAGCCCATGGCAGTAGAATGGGTTCGGATTGAGGATGTAGACCCGGAAGAAGATACTGTGCGGGTTGAAGGTTTTGGTAAGGGAGCAACCCAATTTACCAGGGGAGAAGGGGCATGGTACGGTAATAATGAGGTTTACTTTACCTGTACTAGTGGTGGTTCGTTAAATCCAAACACTGGATGGGCGAATGGAGCTGGTCAAGTCTGGCGCTATGTTCCTGGTAGCAATCCCCAAGAGGGTGGCACCATTGAACTGTTTGTTGAGTCCCATGACCGCAGCTTACTAGAACACCCAGATAATGTGACCATGAGTCCTTCTGGGGATCTCATCCTCTGTGAAGATGGTGGTGGTGACCAATTCCTGGTTGGGGTCAATCCTAAAGGTGAGCTTTACCAGTTGGCACGGAATGCCCTCAACAGCAGTGAGTTTGCTGGTGCTTGCTTCTCACCCAATGGTCGGATCATGTTCGTGAACATTCAAGAGCCTGGTATCACATTTGCAATTCAGGGCCCTTGGGTTTAGAGTCTAAAGCGGTTGTAAAGTCATAGAACTTGACAAAATAAAGAATATAGTGCTACGAATCTATGTTAGGACTTATAGATGACGAGTAGCGAGGAACACCGATGCCTGCTTCCTTAAGTTATGACCTACGCAGAAAAGCAATAGCGGCTGTGAAACGAGGTGATCCCAAAATAGACGTGAGCCGGAGAATATAGAAACGACCCTAAGAGACTATCTCCAAGGATAACTTTCACCAGAGATAGCTCATTTTTTTTGTCAGAAGTTAGTCAACTTTAAATTGGCAGATATTGAAGAATAAAAACGAGATTAACAGAGGTAGAAATAAGCGATAAACAGGCCGATTATTTTGAGTGCAAACCTGATAGTAGATTGAGTCCAAAACTTTAAAAAAAATGCTCTGCTGATTTTGGCAAGTGAATCCGATAAGATAGCTGATTAAGATTTATGGACAATGACGGGAATAAAAAAAAAAAATTAATTGAAGTTCTGGGTTACTAAAATTGCTAAAACCCTTTATTTACAGATGATGAAAAAATATCGATTTTATTTATATGTACTTATTACTACTTTAGTAATTACCTTGATAGTTGGCTTGTCACCAACCATTAGCCAACCTATATTACTCGAACAAAAAATACAAACCCTAACCGGTGAAAGATGGTTACAGCATGTAGAAGAAGACCTCAATCCTTGGTGGTTAATGGAAACTGCTTTTGGTAAACCTGTAGGTAATTTTCCTAGCTTGCGATGTGACAATGGGGAGCTACTTGATTTGTCTCAACCATGCCCAATTTTTAAGGATTTAGAAGATGAAGACAATTGGATTAAAAATTACTTTAATAAAAAGCACATAGTTGCTCATTCTCGTCAAATTTACACCTACGGAGTTGCTTATCAATTGACTGGAAATCCTAAATTTTTAAGTTTAGCAAAATCTGGATTAGATTGGATTCGCAAATATGGATTTGATCGAGAAAATGGTGGTGTATTTACTGTATTTTCTGAAGATAATCTTACTCCTCTTTCTTCTGTTTCAGAGCGTAATAGTCAAGAACTAGCCTATGCTTTACAGGGGATGGCTTTTTATTACTATCTAACTCAAGATGAAGAAGTATTGCCAGATATTATTAAGTTAAAAGACTTTATCTTTGAAAATTACTATGATTCAGAACAAGACATAATACTTCAATTACCTAAAAACCCTCAAAACCAGGAATCCAAAAAACAAAGGAAAGGAATAGTGTATGAATTAGATCAAATGAACACCTATCTAATGCTTCTCGCACCGATATTACCTGAACCTTACCAGTCGCAGTGGAAAAAAGATTTGGTTCACATCTCGCGGATCTTAATGAACCAGTTTTACAGTCCTGAATATAATAATTTTTGGTATTATATTGACAATGCAGAAGATAAAAAAATATTAACTGGCAAAACTGATTATGGACATTCAATAAAAACTTTGTGGATGATCTACCTAACTGGTAAATTAGTTAACAATGAAAGATTTATTACTTTTGCGAGAACTAGTGCTGATAAGTTATTCAAAGAAGCCTATGATTCTGAATCAGGAACATGGTATTCACGATTGTATGCTGATAAAAATAAAAAATTAATTAAAGACCTTAATAAAAGTTGGTGGATCTATGCTGAATTGGATCAAGTAGCAGGAACTCTGAGTTTAGAAAACTCATCCTACGTTGACAAATATTTAAAATCAACAGTTAATTGGTGGTTTAAGAATATGGTAGATCATACTAATCATGGAATCTGGCATAAAGTAATTTGGCCAACTTTAGAAAAGAAAGGTTTTAAACAATGGAAATGGAAAAATGGTTTTCACAGTTACGAACATGCTTTAGTGGGCTATATTACTACTCAAGCAACTCAAGGAGAAAAAGTGAAACTATACTTTGCCCGTAAGGAAGGAAAAGAAAAAAAAGGAATTAGACCTTACTATAATACAGGAAAGATTGAAAAAATCAATAAAAAACCGCTACAATCCATACCTGAAATGAATAAAATAGAAGTTACTTTTACGGAGATTAACTAGAAAGAAAATGCTTAAAAAGTTTCGTAAAAACAAATTTGCATTTAGTCTAATCACTAGCCTAATTATCTTGATACTTTGTTGCTTTTATACCGTATTTAAACCAATATTAGCACAACAAAATACAGAAATAACGATGGGTCAACAATGGTTACAGCATTTAGAAGAAGACCTCAATCCTTGGTGGTTGATGGAAACTGCTTACGGTAAACCTGTGGGTAATTTTCCTAGTTTTCGCTGCGACAATGGTGATCTAGTCAATCCATCTAAACCCTGTTCAGCTTTTACTAAATTAGGAGACAATTATGGTTATATTACCAACAACTTAGATAAAAACTATATTGTCTCTCAGTCTCGTCAAGTTTACACATACTGCGTAGCCTATCATTTAAGTGGAAACCCAAAGTTTCTTAGTTTAGCAAAAGCTGGAATAGATTGGATTCGTAACTATGGACTTGATCGAGAAAATGGTGGTGCATTTAGTTACTTGAAAAGAGAAAGTCGCCAATCTGGTCCTTCTGTTTTAAAGCGTACTAGTCAGGAACTAGCCTATGCTTTACAGGGAATGGCTTTTTATTACTATCTAACTCAAGATCAAGAACTATTACCAGAAATTATTCAACTAAAGAACTTTATCTTTGAGACCTATTATGATCCAAAACTAGAGATGATGATGTGGGTTCCCAAGCAAGTTAAGAATGAAAATGTTACTAACAATTGGCTTAAACAGAAAAAACATTTGCTGTCCCAATTGGATCAGATCTATACCTACATGCTTATTCTCGCGCCAATCTTACCAGAACCTTATCAATCAGAATGGAAACAAGATTTGTTAAATTTATCAAGTAGTATAATCAACGAATTTTATAGCCCTGAATATAATACATTCTGGATGGAGATTAACAATATAGGAGAGGGAAAACTGCCGACAGATTATGGTCATTCCATGAAAGCCTTTTGGATGATTTACTTAACTGGTAAACTTTTCAATAATCAAAGATTTATTGACTTTGCCCAAATAGGTGCATCTCGTATGCTAGAGGAAGCTTATGATGTAGAATCAGGGCTTTGGGGTAGAGGTATTAGTTTTGATGAGAATGATAAGGGTGTTCGTGACCTTGACAAAAAATGGTGGGTCTATGCTGAATTAGATCAAATGGCAGGAACACTTAGCTTGGAAGACTCATCCTACGTTGACAAATATTTAAAATCAACTGTTAATTGGTGGTTGAAAAATATGGTAGATCATACTAATCATGGAGTATGGAACTTACTGACTTGGCCGACTTTAGAAAAGCAATTACCTAAACAATACCACTGGAAAAATGGATTTCACTCCCATGAACACGCCCTAGTTGGCTATATTACTTCTCAGGCAAACCAAGGAGAAAAAGTGAAACTATACTTTGCTCGCAAGAAAGGCAAAGAAAAAGAGAATATTAAACCTTACTACTATACAGGTGAGATTGTTGACATCAATAGGTCGCCAATGCCATCAATAACTGATAGTAATCTGCCTTCACTATCCGATTTGAATCGGGTGATAGTAAGTTTTACTGGTATTAAATAGGGTTTTCTGAACAGAAGGCAGAGGGCAGAAGAAAGGAGTAAGGTTTCAAGGGAGAAGGTTTTTTATCACTAATTATCCGCACATGATATTAATATAACTCGGATTTTATTGTAAACTATTTATGGGCTTGGTGAAATAACAACTAAGCCTATTATGCTGTATTACAAAAGTGATCGATTTCCCAACTTCTGCGGCGAAGTCTATTGATTACTTTCCAAAGATAGGGATCCGTGTAGGAATTGTGATAATTTCGTTCCCTACTCCCTACTCCCTACTCCCTGTTCCCTTCAAAATAACCAATGACTACTACCAACTCTTGGATCACTCGCCCAAAACCAAATCCTAAAGCCCGCCTGCGCCTATTTTGCTTTCCTTATGCTGGTGGTGCTGCTTCGAGCTTTCGCACTTGGCCGGAGCAATTGGCACCCCATATCGAAGTCTGCCCAGTGGAACTGCCTGGACGGGGCAAGCGACTGCGGGAACCCCTGGTTACTGGCGTATTGCCCCTGATTGAAACCCTAACACCAGGTTTACTGCCCTATCTCGATATCCCCTTTGCCTTTTTTGGTCACAGTCTCGGAACAATAATCAGTTTTGAATTAGCCCGTCAACTCCGGCGCGAGGAAGCCCCGAGTCCTCGACACTTGTTCATTTCCGGTCGCCGCGCTCCTCAAGTACCTGCCCGAAAACTTCCCCTTCATAACTTGCCCAAGTCTGAGTTGATCGAAGAATTGCGTCAATATAATGGCACACCAGAGGCTGTGCTAGCAAACCAGGAGCTAATGAAGCTGTTTCTACCGATCCTGCGAGCGGATTTCGGGATGAACGAAACCTATACCTACACTAGCGAACCCCCACTTAATTGTCCGATATCTGTTTTCGGAGGTTTGCAGGATACCGACGCCAACAGTGATGAGCTTGCTGCCTGGCGTGACCAAACCAGTAGCACTTTCACGATACACATGTTTCCTGGTGACCACTTCTTTCTTAATAATAAGAAGGAGTGTAATCAGCTTTTGGAGCTAATCACAAAGTTTGCGATCGCACCAGTGTGATTCCTTGGGTCTTTCCTTGAAAACCCGGTCTGGTGAGGGAGCGGGGAGCAAAAGCGTTTGATAAGCTTTTTTATTCCCTGCTTCGAGGTTTGAGCTTCTATTTTCATCACAGGTCTACTAATTCGAGACACTTTTTTTTTGTTCACCCAATTTGATCACTCAACCAGGCATAGACGGTTGTCCCGAATGACAAACTCTTTCGGTATTGGTAGTCCATGCAGACTCCGCGCCACACTGCTGGTGTAGGCACCCGATGCATTCAAGATCACGCGGTCACCAACCTCTATTCTTGCCATCTTTTCGTTAAGACAAAAATAATCTGTCTCATAACAAGTACAACCTGCGAGGTCATGGACGAACATAGGTCCTTCTCGGAAAGGGATCTGAGCAACTGCTGGACGTGGTGCCCAGAACATCAAGTTCCAAGCAGAGGTATCCAAAACAACAATGCGATTCCCAGAGGGATGATCGTCTGCTGCTTTGACCTCCGCAACCAGGTAGCCCGCCATCATAGTTAATAGCATTCCTGGCTCAATCACAAGCCGCACTGGTTGCTGGCGCTGGTTGTTGATACGAGTAATGGTTTTATTTACTAAATCCCAAACCCGTTGTGCTTCAGGTTTTTGCAGATGGAACAGGTAAGCCCAACCACCGCCGAGATTGAGCACTTCAACTTTAGGAAAGATTTCCAAGCAAGATACTAGCAAATCAAGTGTCTGATGTAGATCTGCTTCTGAAAAAGTTTCACCTTCATGAACATGAAGATGGACGACCTCAAGCTCATGGGTTTGTATTAGGCTGTGTAGACCGGAATCTGTGGGATCAACTCCAAATCTACTCCATCGGGTTACTGCATTCTTAGCCTTAGCATCTTCGTGAAAAGGAAGGCGAAGTCGAAGTCCAACTCTTTTGTCTCGGTTAACGCTTTCACACCAGACACGCAACTGAGACAGACTGCACAAATCTGGAATAACACCCTCAGTTGCCAAACGCTTAAGGTCGGCAACTGAGAAGCCTGGTGCTGTAGAGTAGATTGGCCACAGCCCTGCTGCCATGGCAGCATCTAGCTCTTGTATGGTGGTAATGTCTGCTCCTAGGCCAAGTTTAGCCATATGACGCAACACAGATTGGCAGCGGTTTGCTTTAACAGCCAAACAAAGCTCACTATTCTGAATTTGTCTGAGGTCGTTTCGTAAAGCCGTTACAGTGTCAGTGATGGCATCTAGGTCGTACACAAGTGCCGGGGTGGGAATATCACTGGCAATCTTGAACAATGTCTCAGGAATAGTTGGAATAATTGTCATCCAATTTCTAAATTCAGTTACATCATCTCGCCATCCATCTTTTATTTCTGAGTTGTTATTGTCTTTTGAGATCATGCTACTGCCAAATCTTAATTGTTTTGAATAAGTTTTTCTTGTTGCGTCTAACTCGAACCTTTTTTTACATCACTTTTTGGTAAACCATATATAAATCGTCGGGAGTCGCCTCTTTTAACTTAAACCCTGCCGCCTTCATGGTATCTTCTAGAAGTTGGCCGTACACCATTAAGAATTTATGGCGATCGCTAGCAACTATCTCACCTTCTTTTTTGAAACGATAGTCTGTTTCCCAAAAGTACATTTCTTTATTCTCTAGGAAATCGAGATGCTTTTGCTGAGCGTAAACAATGCCGTTGCCAATCTCTTGCTCGCCATCTGCATCAATTTCTTCTGCTTGAATGTTAAGTACAAACAAGCCTCCGTCAAGTAAATGGCGGGCAATATTGTCTAACATTTTAACGGTGTCCTCAAAATTGGGCAGAAAACTGTATAAGTGGTAATCGTTACCAACCCGACTAACACCGGCTGGACCCCCATGGGAATATATCCCATCAAAAGATTCTTGCAGATCCATTGATAACACATTACCTTCTACTACCTTTGCCCGATTTCCCAAACGAGCTTTACTCCGTTCTAACATAGCAGGAGTAAAATCTATGCCAGTTATCTCATAGCTGGGATCTAATTCGAGCAGTTTTTCTGCAAGCAATCCCGTTCCCACCCCTATTTCGAGAAGTTTTTTCCGACCTTTGAGGATAGAGTCCAGGGACTGAGCTTCTTTCGGATAGTCGTAATACCCACTTTTCATAGTGGCGTCATAATACTCGGCAATGTTATCGTATTTATTCATAGTGGTAGCTCTCCTAATTTTATTTGAGACTGTTGATTTAAACTGTTTATCAAGCCAATTTTAGGACATCAATGTCGTTTAGCCAAGCGCTGCTGTATATGCTGCGCGAGTTTGTATTTTGTTAAAATATCTAAGGGTAAGTAGGCGGCACCTCGAATAGTACCCAAGCAATCTTTGCTTTGACAAATACAATCAAATCCTCTATCCATCGACCATTCCGTAGATGGATAGAAGAAAGTCAGTTCCTCCCCAATTTCAATTTTAGTCATGGCTCTCAGAACGCGATCGCTCACAGCGAAAAATACATTGGGAGCGCAGCTATGATTGAGATAATGCAAAAACTCTGGGTGGAGCATAATATGTTGGCGTTCCCCAATTTGAAGGCTTAAATAATTGGGCTGCTCTAGGCTCTTTTTTACGCCAAATTTAGAGATTACCTGTCCGGGCATAAACTCGACGGTGGTGTGTAGGGATTTGCTTCCAGTTGTCGGACACTCCCGGAGCTCGGCCCATGATGCAACTTTTAGGGGTTTTTCAGCGATATAGTTTTTACCAAATTCATCCATATAAGTACCTGATCCAAATTATTTGGATGCAGTATTCCCGCTCTAAGCTATTATACAATTAGTTGGTATTTTTAAAAAAAATATTTTGCAACAAAAGTCAATAGTGTATGAAATGACCAATAATAAATTAGGAGTTTAACTCATGAGCGAGACACCCATAACAATTACTTACTCTTTAGAGGAAGTATTAAAAGACATAAACGGGAAGCTAGACAGCCTTCAAAAAGATGTCAACAAGATAAACGAAAGACTAATAAAAGTAGAGACACAGCTAGACGCGGTCGCAACGGATGTAAAAGAATTAAAAGGTTCAACCAAGGCACAAATTTGGACATTGATCGGCATTTTGGTCACAGCAGTTGGCGGTTTTCTGGTAGCAGTTGGTCGTGTTGTTATTTCAGGCAACCCCTAATTTATTCTCAAAGGATGGATTGGAGCCAGCAGAGATTAGGGATTTAGAGATTGCGTTCGCGAAGCGGTTCCTTTGGAACATCGCATGTAGCAAAAAAATACTATGCTAGCAGCAGATTGATTACCCAAGCCTTGCCATGGCTCCAGAATCTGACCCGTTGACGGAACCCCGTAAAGTCGTGGAAGATACCAATGCGAACGCTAAATTTTTCCAATTTGATCAACACCAAGCCAAACTTAGTACGGAGATTCTGGCGGGAATAACCACCTTTGTCACCATGGCATACATTCTGGTGGTTAATCCTGATATTTTGTCCAATGCCATTTTTCTCCAACAACCCAAGGATTTTTGAACTCTCCCCGCTTTAAAAAGACGGGGATTGTTAGCTGATCTCACTACGCGGGTTGAAACCGCGCTGCGTGATGCTTACAATACTGACTAGATAGAGAATCCAATCTGTACCGTTGTGGCAGGTTCAAAGCTGCCCTACCGACCTCGGCTAGGTCAACCCCTAGCTGTGTCGCTACTTTGCGCAAAATATTACATGCGTGCCTTAAATCTGCGTTAATTAACTCGTTATTAGCTGACCGATAGAGACCACGTCTAATTCGCTTTCCAGAAGGCTTCCACCCCTTGGGTTTCGCACCAAGTGTAGGTAGAAAATCCTTATCTAGAAAACTAGCCTTACTCGTATAGCTTTCTTCGGTTTCAATGAACTTAATACCGTATTGCTCGCATAATTGCTGGACTCGATTCTTGAGTCTTGCAGTGGGAATTTGGACAAACTCTTGATTGTTCTTTTTCCCAATCTTAATGCCATCTTTATTGCGTTGATTCCATCCAAATACCACGGTGCTAATTTGATTCCTCAAGCACCAATTAATAAAAAACTTGGCTGCTTTGTTGATATTGTCCCGCATCTGGCGATTCCGCTTTTCAGTAATATTTGCCAAACGCTCATCCCAGTAGTCTTGAGGCTTGCCCTTTTTAATTTTGGCTACCTGTTTGTTGTACCACTGGTTTTGGGATTTAATCTTGCGACCGTCAATAATAAATGATTTGCCGGTGGTAGAAACGCAAGTCAACCAGTTGTTGAGTCCTGGATCTATTCCTAGGGCGTTACCACTAGTCTGAACTGGCTCGATGTCAGATTGCTTGTAGACAAATTCCAGGTAAAAGCAGCCATTGCGAGGAACAAAACGGAATTCATTGATCGACTTGAAATCCAGATTAGATGGCATTGGAAGAAGGAAATGATCAATTCCAAACCACGCTTTAACCTGGTTCCCTAAAGAAAACTTGAGCTGTCCATCTTTTAGCTTCACCCACCTAGCTGGATAACTTACGACAGCCATTCCGCCTTTCTTTCTGTACTTTGGAACCCTTGGCTTATCCCTTAGTTTTCCAGATTTATAAAGTTTTGCCAATGCCTGATAGGATTTAAATGATTCAATTACACTGTGGAGAATTTGTTGAGCACAAGCAGATCTCATTGCCCTGAAATGGATATTAGTTTTAAGGATCTTGTCTAACTCAAACTTCTTGACATACTTACCAGCCTTAAACAATACTTGACGGCAATAATAAATAGCGCAATTAGTTAACTTATTGGCTTCTCCGCAAATAAATTCTAAAACCGCCCTATTATCAGGGTCTGTGGTTATCAGGTGCTGTTGGCATCCATACATTCCTCGTCACCTCCTTAGTCTATAGGATAACTTGAATATACTACCTCTGTCAACAACTATGGTCAGAAATAATCAAGAAATATTCAGGACAAATCCGCACTCGGTAACACTAATCAATTACCACTTCGTCTGGTGCCCTAAACGAATAAAAGCAGTATTGACCGGAAAAATAAAGATGAGATTGCAAGAAATAATTTTTGACTTGTGCTCAGAACATAACTGGAGGGTTATAGCCCTAGAAATCATGCCCGATCATGTTGATATGTTTTTGGAGGTCGATCCTACCTTTGCTCCTTCCACGATCATCAAACGAGTGAAAGGGAGGGCTTCTCATTATCTCAGGAAGGAGTTCCCTGAATTGCTGAAATTACCCACCTTATGGTCTCCCAGTTATTTCTGCTCGACTACTGGAAACGCAAATACAGAAACAGTCAAGAAGTACATCCAAAATCAAAGAGGAAAATAACGAGAGCCGGGATAAATCCCGGTACGCTCCGGAGACGAAACCTGATTAATAAGGCAGCCTTAATCATGGAGGCGCGCTTTCCATAGGCGAATTAAATTCGCCATGGGTCGCGCCTCAAAGTTTTAACCTTTTTCCCATAACCGACCAACCATAAAGGCTGCCTTATTCTTGTGGTAACTTCTAACCCCGCCCACCCAATCAATTGGGTGGCTAACTCTCGCTTGTTACATCCTCTGTTTGGGGAACTAGTGATTGCCACCAGGATTTCAGCTGCTTTGGCAACCTTAGTGATGGGACTCTATGCCAAATATCCATTTGCCTACTCCCGATTCCCGATTCCCGATTCCCGATTCCCGATTCCCGATTCCCAATTCTCGATTCCCGATTCTCAATTCTACATTCTACATTCTACATTCCCGATTCCCGATTCCCGATTCCCGATTCCCGATTATTGATCATACAAATCAGGACGGCGTTCTTTAGTCCTCTGAATTTGCTGCTCTTTACGCCAGCGGTCAATTTCCCCATGATTTCCTGATAACAGAACTTCTGGAACCTTCCATCCCCGAAACTCAGCAGGTCTTGTGTACTGAGGATAGTCCAGTAACCCGGCTTCAAAGCTTTCTAATTTAAGGGATTCGGCTTTGCCTACTGTTCCTGGTAGCAACCGGGTGACACCATTAATCATGGCTAGGGCTGGGATTTCTCCACAGGTTAAGACAAAATCCCCCAATGATACCTCTCGGGTGACTAAGTGTAATACCCGCTCATCCACACCTTCGTAGTGTCCACAAATTATCACCAGCTGATCATAACCTGTGGCTAATTCTTTGAACAATTGCTGTTTCATGGGTTCCCCCTGAGGGGTCATTAAGATGACATCACGCTGGGGTAAAATGGGTAAAGACTCTACAGCCGCAAAAATCGGCTCTGGTTTCATCAACATCCCCACCCCACCACCATAAGGCTCATCATCAACTCGCCGATGTTTGTCAGTAGCAAAGTCTCGGGGGTTGATCAGATGCACTTCGGCAATTTGTTTGAGGAGCGCCTTACCAAGTAGCCCTGAAGTCAGGGGAGAGCTGAAGAAATCCGGAAATAGAGTGATAATGTCAAATCGCACAAACAGTTAAGGGAGGGTAGGGGTCTGGAGCTAAAAATCCTGTGGGAAGAGGCTAAGATACATAATCAGTGATTATGCATAAATGGTAAGGCTATAATGCGTGAATATCATTAAATAATCACGAAGTAAACTGAAAAATTGCTATAATGTGGCATTTTAACTAAAAAGCACTACTCAAAAGTATTGAACTCACCTCATGCCCATTACTAATATAATGCAGCAGTTAGAATCTCAATTGCAAAGAATTAGGATGCCTAAGTCCACTCAACCAGCTATTTTGGTAATCGGCGGCGCTGAAGATAAAGTTCATGGAAGAGAGATCCTGCAAACTTTTTTTGGGCGTGCTGGAGGAACTAATGCTCGCCTTGCCATTATCCCTTCAGCCTCCAGAGAACCAACCGTGATTGGCAGTCGCTATCAACGCATCTTTGAAGACATGGGAGCCGAAGAAATTCGGTTGCTAGATATACGCGATCGCTCTGAAGCAGAAAACCAAGACTTACTAGAGTACTTGGAAATCTGTACCGGGGTATTCATGACTGGAGGTGACCAACTACGCTTGTGCGGGCTACTAGCCGATACCCCCTTAATGGAAAAAGTTCGGCAGCGGGTTCATCAGAGCGAGATTACCCTAGCTGGGACAAGTGCTGGGGCTGCAGTTATGGGTCATCACATGATTGCTGGTGGTGGTAGTGGTGAGTCTCCTAATCGTGCTTTGGTGGATATAACCATGGGCTTAGGAATCATTCCAGAGGTCATTGTAGATCAACATTTCTACCATCGCAATCGTATGGCACGCCTGATTAGTGCTATTTCGGAACATCCGGATCGATTGGCAATCGGAATTGATGAAGATACCTGCGCTTTGTTTGAAAAAAATGGTTGGTTAGAAGTGATGGGTAAAGGGACTGTCACAATTATTGATCCCAAGGAAATGTCTTACACGAACCAGCCTAAGATTGGTGCTAACGACCCGATCAGTATCCACAATCTGCGAGTGCATATTCTATCTCATGGCGATCGCTACCACTTTCACAAGCGTTCCTTATTTGCAGGAGAAAGCTAAACCTTCCTTCTGGAAAGCCAGCAATCCTGGACAACAACTGCAATCACCAGCCCACGCTTTTGAGTATGGCTTTACCTGCCCTGTGCCAAGGGATGCAGCGCCTTAATCAGGGGGTTTCCTCATGACTGTAGTTGGGGGAACTCATCTGAGTACCTGCTGGCTGCGATAGTTATGGATAATTTTGAAAAAAATGTTCACACAGAACAGTTTTTTTTCTCTCCAAGGTTGATAATAATAAGATTATCCCAAATCTAATCAGCAGCCTACCGGATCGCCTGATTCCCGGATTGGAGCTAGAGTTTTCAAGCGTGCCAATCGGCTAATAATGTGCCAAAGTAGTGCCAAAGTAGGCGATAAAGGCGGATTTTATTTGATAAATTGCGTCTTTACGCTTCCTTGCACATTCAGCGAGCATCACCACCGAAGTTTCAGTTGATATGAGAATTCTGAGAATCCAGACTTTACGTGGTCCTAATTATTGGAGTATTGGACATCACAAACTGATTGTCATGCGTCTCGATTTAGAGGAATTGGCAAATACCCCCTCCAACGAGATTCCTGGCTTCTATAAGGGACTAAAGACTGTCCTACCCAGTCTGGAAGAGCATTTCTGTTCCCCTGGTGTCCGGGGGGGATTCCTTTCTCGGGTTGCCAGAGGCACCATGATCGGGCACATCATTGAACACGTTGCCCTAGAACTACAAGATCTGGCGGGCATGAGAGTTGGATTTGGTCGCACTAGAGAAACAACGACACCAGGAGTCTACCAGGTCATATTTGAATACATTGATGAGCAGGTGGGTCGTTATTCAGCTAGGGCAGCTGTGCGGCTGTGCCGTAGCATCATTGATAAGCAAACCTATCCCCAAAGTGAATTAGAACAAGACCTGAAAGATTTACAAGAACTGGCTAATCATTCAGCTTTAGGACCAAGCACTCAATCCCTGGTTAAGGAAGCCGAAGCCAGAGATATTCCCTGGATGCAGCTGAGCGCGAGAGCGATGATTCAACTGGGCTACGGTGTCCACCAAAAGCGGATTCAAGCCACATTGAGTAATTATTCAGGGATTTTAGGCGTTGAGTTGGCTTGTGATAAAGAAGGTACCAAACAAATCCTGAGGGATGCTGGTGTACCGGTGCCCCGGGGGACAACAATTCGATTCCTAGATGATTTGGAAGGGGCAATTGAGGATGTAGGTGGCTACCCGATTGTGATTAAACCCCTGAATGGGAATCATGGACGAGGCATTACCCTCGATATTAATAGCTGGGAAGAGGCACAGACTGCCCATAAGACCGCCAAAGAAGTCTCCCGCTCTGTAATTGTGGAGCGCTATTATAAAGGTTTTGACCACCGGATTCTTGTGGTCAATGGCAAGGTAGTAGCAGTAGCAGAGCGCATCCCTGCCCATGTGGTGGGTAATGGTAGGTCTACCATTGAGGAATTGATTGACCAAACTAACCTTGATCCCCATCGGGGTGACGGACACGACAATGTCTTGACGAAAATTGTGGTAGACGCTACCAGTGAGAGTGTCTTGAAGAAGCAAGGCTATAGATTGGAAAGTATACCCAGAAAAGGAGAAGTATGTTACTTGCGGGAAACTGCCAATCTCAGCACTGGGGGTATTGCTGTAGACCACACCGATAACATCCATCCAGAAACTATCTGGCTGGCAGAGCGGGTTGCCAAAATTATTGGTCTGGATATTGCTGGAATTGATATTGTCACTTCCGATATCACTAAGCCTTTACGGGAAGCTGATGGGGTGGTGGTAGAAGTGAATGCTGCCCCTGGCTTTAGGATGCATGTTTGTCCTAGTCAAGGTAAGCCTAGGAATGTGGCAGCACCAGTCCTAGATATGCTCTTCCCAAATGGGCAACCTAACCGTATTCCCATCATCGCGATTACAGGTACCAACGGAAAAACCACGACAACCCGCTTAATTGCCCATATCTATCGCCAAACTGGAAAGGTTGTGGGCTATACCACTACAGATGGAATCTACATTGATGAATATGTTGTGGAAAAAGGTGATACCACTGGACCCCAAAGTGCTCAGGTAATTCTCAAAGACCCTACTGTTGAGGTGGCAGTGCTGGAAACTGCTCGGGGTGGGATCCTGCGTTCTGGCTTGGCCTTTGACAAATGTGATATTGGGGTGGTTTTAAATGTCTCCGCTGACCACTTGGGACTTGGAGACATCAACACCATTGAACAGATGGCCAAGGTCAAGAGTATTGTGGCGGAAGTGGTGAGTCCGAAGGGCTATGCTATCCTCAATGCTGATGACCCCCTAGTCAGAGCAATGGCGGAAAAGGTAAAGGGTCAAGTGGCTTATTTCTCGATGAACTCAGAAAATGAGTTAATCAAAAATCACACCAGTGGTGGTGGTCTGGCTGCGGTTTATGAAAATGGTTATTTGTCCATCATCAAAGGGGATTGGACCCTGCGGATTGACGAGGCAGTAAATGTGCCAGTGACAATTGGGGGACGGGCACCTTTTATGATTGCGAATGCTCTAGCTGCCAGTCTCGCTGCCTTTGCTCAAGGGGTCTCGATTGAGGCCATTAGAGAAGCATTGACCACATTTAGGGCTTCTGTAGACCAGACACCAGGGCGAATGAATTTGTTCAATCTTGGCAGTTACCATGCTCTAGTGGATTATGCCCACAATGCAGCTAGTTACGAGGCATTGGGTAGTTTTGTGCGCAACTGGCCCGGAGAGTGCTTTGGGATTGTGGGTGGTCCTGGGGATCGCCGGAATGAAGACTTTATTGAACTAGGACGACTCTCAGCAAAAATCTTTGACAGGATTATTATCAAAGAAGATGATGACTTACGGGGACGTCCCAGTGGTGATGCAGCTGAGTTAATTTGTAAGGGCATAGGACAGGAAAAAAGCGAGTCCAACTATGAGATTATCCTCAGGGAGACAGAGGCAATTGAGAGGGGTTTGGATAAAGTCGCTGATGGTGGTTTAGTGGTGATTCTGCCAGAAAGTGTAAGTCGTGCGATCAAACTAATTGAGGCTCGTAATCCTTTGCCGGATAATGGCCTTAAGGCAAGCAGTGCTGACAACGAAGATGAGTTGAAGCCATCGGTGGTCAATTAAGCTGCTGTTGGGATTGGTTGAAAGTTGTTCGCGTAGCGTGGCCTTTTGGCCAAGGTTGTTCGCGTAGCGTGGCCTTTTGGCCAAGGTTGTTCGCGTAGCGTGGCCTTTTGGCCAAGGTTGTTCGCGTAGCGTGGCCTTTTGGCCAAGGTTGAAGGTTCAGTGCGATCGCATTGAGGCGCTCAGCTGCAAAAGATTGACTTAAGGTCAGCCCTGGATGGGATTAACCCAAAGCACCTGGGCAAAAAGCGATGTTCCTTTGGAACATCGCTTTTTCTACAGCTATGCGATCGCTAACTTCAAACCTGACAGATCTTTATGTGGGTGGTATGGCGCTACGCGCAAGGCAAGAAGAATCCCCCCTAGCCTTAAGAAGGGGGGCGGGCAAGAGGCAAAGGTACGCTTTCCGTATTAAGAGGCGTTGCTGATTCTGGGTATGATTTTGCCCCCCTAACCCCCCAATTTTGCGATGTGACACCTTCGGGTCGCACTTAAAAGTTGACTACAACAGCTTGTGCTGCTTGTATCAATGTCCTAACTTTAATGCGTAGTCCTATATTTCTTTTCAGCCACTACCCCACATCCCATACCCAGTAAGGCTTTTAAGCCTGTTTGTCACTATCGGCACTAAGAATATTGAAAGTTTCCTGCATAACTTTTGGTGATTAGCCAGATAAGTATATACATACTTCCTGCATCAGCTATCAGCACTCACCATTCATGGAATGTACTAATTGCTTAATGCCTACCACTAGGGTAGTCATGGCAGTTAGCAATCGGTTGATCACAAATACAGAAGTTCTACTTAATTCAAAGGTTAGAGGCAATAGCAATGACTGGGTTACAATCTACTAATTACGGTTTAGACTACGACGAGCAACTTGACTCTGGATTATATTTAGTAGCTCCTCGTGATGAGGATTATTCAGAAGGAAATCTTGGTTATGATACTCTGACCGGATGGCGTAATGATGATGTTTTAGTAAGAGTAGACTCTAATTACTTCAATGCTGGAACAAGAGAATATAAACGGTTAACTATTGAGGATGACTACCAACTTTTTGTTGAGGGTAACAGTTCGGAAACACTTAGCAATGTTTTGCCAGAAGACATAGAGGATGTTGTTGATGTTCAAGTTAATACCTTAGATCTAGCCACAGAGCAAGAGAATGGATTATCAAATTTAGTGCCAGCAGCAGAGTCAACGTCTGAAGAATTAGAATTATTAGGACAAGACGATGGAAACACCACTCTAACCGTAGAGGATCAGCAGATTGGAATACAGCTATCAGCAGGAGCTAATGCAAATCCTTCATTAAATGGAGTTTTCGGTGATGATGACAGAACTAGGGTAACAAATACCACCAGCAATCCTTGGACTAAAGTAGGTTTTGTCACGGCGAAATTTGGGGATGAGTGGTTTGGTTCATCTGGGGTGATGATTGGTCCTCACCATTTTCTCACCTCAGCTCATAGCATCTTCAACAGCACTCGTTCTGACTCTGCTGGAAATGGTGGCTATGCAGACGAAATATACGTCCATCTCGGTCAAGATGGTCAAGAAAAATATTATGGTCAAGTGGGTGTAACCTATTTTCATACGGTGAACGGTTATACAGCAGATAATGATGGTGATGGAATTATTGCTGATGCTGACAGTAATGAAGATGACGGGAATTATGATTGGGCGGTCTTAAGCCTCGATCGCAATATTGGTAATTACACTGGTTGGATGGGATGGCAATGGAATTCGGATCTTAGTTGGTTTAATGACTTAAATGTCAATATAACTGGGTATCCTAAAAACACAATCAACAGTGAGGGAATTGTTGAAACTAATTGGTCAGGTAGTTTGGCAGGAATAGACCATTCTGCGGAAATGTATACAATTTCTGGTACTATTAATTCTGCTGATAACTATCAGATTAAACACCATCTTGATGCTACTGGAGGCAATAGTGGTGGTCCAGTATGGCGTTCTGAAGGTAACTCAGAATATGTTATCGGTCTGACAAGTGGCTATATTCATGATAGCCAAAATACTCCTACCCATAATGAAGCTATTCGCTTACAGAAATACATGACCGATTTGATAGAGGATTGGAAGACAAACGATCCTAATCCAGTAGATAAACCTGATCTTGTGGATTATGATCAATGGTTTGGTACTGACTTTGACTACCTTTCATCTAACTCGATTAAACCAGGAGATAACTTAACTACACGTTTTGTAACTCGTAACAACGGTACAGCAGCATCAGGAAACTTCGACGTCAATTTCTATGCATCTACAGACAATGACGTTACTAACTCCAGCGGTTCCCACTGGTTCCTTGGTAGCGATACAATAAGCTCCTTAGATCCTTTCAATTGGGATTACGCAACATGGAGTGGTTCTTTTCCTAATCTCAACCCTGGGTCCTACTATATCATTGGGTTTATTGACCCTAGCACGTCTATTGATGAGTTTGATGACAGCGCTGCTAGCAATCAAGTGGTATTTGACTCAATACTTCAAGTTCAATCTTTATTTTAGTAAGCATTCAGCTATCAGCTATCAGCTAATGGGTTAGGTCCCAGGGTCGAAGCCTGTGCCACCCTATTTGAGGTGCTTATGCGCTATGGCTACGGTTGATGAGGAAACCTTGAAGTCCCAGGGTCGAAGCCTGTGCCACAAACCTGACCACTGACCACTGACCGCTGACCACTGACCACTGACCGCTGACCGCTGACCACTGACCGCTGACTGCTTACATATCAGCTTTTAAAGGCAACCAATCTTGATTTAATAATTGTTCGAGAGTATAGGGACAGTCTTCGGGAAATTCAATCATCATACCGGTTTTTTCCCTTACATATTTTAAGGCTTTTTTATAAACTTTGGCTTGATTATCTTGTAAATGATTTCGGAGATTTTTAGTTAAATACTCGTCAATTTGGGTTCTAAAACTCATAATTTCCGCTTGCCAATGATTGGCGTTATAGTCATATTGATCTTGCCAATAGTGCAGGAGTAATAAATGTCGGATAATTTGCTCTAAAAAACTTTCAACTGTTAATTGGTCTCGACGGCTCAATCCTTCTAATTCCTGAATTAAATGCTCTATGTCGAGATTTTCTAGTCGTTTTTCTTTTAGGAGTTTCAGGGTTTCTAATAACCATTGCTCATTATCAACATCATACAGAGAATATAGATCACTTGTTTGAGTCATAGCGGTTTTCAAGCTAGTAAGGAGTTTTTGGGTTTTAGGGAACAGGGAACAGGGAACAGGGACTTCGGAGCAGGGAGCAGGGAGGAGGGACTTCGGAGCAGTAAAGTCAAAAGAGGGAAGAAGTAAAAAATTATGTGTACCTCATTAGGATAAAAACCGCTATACTTCCTTTGTTACTAATCTATCCCACTTCTTATTTTGCCCGATCATTATCCACCGTTACATGTTCAGACTTTCTAAATACTCTGCAATAACTGCAACTGCCTTATTGGCATTTCCTTGTTGGCCACCTTCTCGACAGTGAGCAATAACGACAGCAGTTTTGCTAGCCTGGAGAGTAACAGCTCCTATGTCTTTCTTTTTTCCATAAACAACTTTTCCATCCTCCTCCCGCAAAAATTGATACTTTTGCCCCTCAATCCATATACCTCCTGCCATGAATCCCGTGAAATCCTTTGACTTAAAACTATTAGCTATGTTTGTGCTTTCATCAGGATTGAGCTTTAAGGCATGAGCATGAGCATCTGTAGTCCACTTAGCACCACCATCAAGACCTATGATACTAGCTCGATCAATATGAACAGTTCCATTGGCGTCTTTAGATTATCGATGTAGCTATCCCAAGACATTTTATTTAGTTTCCTTTAAAATTTTACCTCTTAGCAAATTATATAATCTTTTCACTTTCCCTCCTGGGAGGAGGAGTTAGGGTTCGGTTGTTCTTATGACTTCCCGATTCCCGATTCCCGATTCCCGATTCCCTAATTCCTGCTCCCGATTCCCGATTCCCGATTCCCGATTCCCTATTCCCGATTCCCGATTCCCGATTCCATTTAAATTTCATACATTTCTAATGGTAATCCATCCGGGTCTTGAAAAAACGTAAATCGTTTACCAGTATGCTCATCAATTCTAATTATTTCTACATCCACGCCCTTGGATTTTAGATAATTCACCGACGCTTCAATATCATCTACTTGAAAGGCTAAATGTCTCAATCCGCAAGCTTCGGGACGACTAACTCGTTCAGGAGGATTAGGAAACGAAAATAACTCAATCCTATCGCCATCACCCACTTGTAAATCCAATTTATAAGACTTTCTAGCAGCTCGGAAGGTTTCTTCAATAATCGCAAACCCTAAAATCTCGACATAAAACTGTTTCGATTTTTCATAATCTGAGCAAATAATCGCTACATGGTGAAATCCTTTAGTATTCATAAAAATAATCGGAAATTAAGTAATAGATAAATAATTTTAAATCAACAAAGCTCATCCCCCATAGTATGGAACCAGATTCAACCAAGTTTTTAGGATTTTGCTAGACTGGCAAATATAAAACCCATCATCAAAAGGATATATATCCTTAGCATAAGGAAATTATCTATGCCACCAACCCTACTTCTATCCAAAGAACTACCTACTCTGGAATACCAATCCACATCCTCAAGCTTTGATGAAAGCTGGAGAGCTCCCCTTTCCACCCTCCTGGGATTAGGACGAGCAGCTGGTGCTGATTTTATTGAGTTTTTCCTAGAAAGGGTCAACTACATCAGCTGTCTTGCGGAAGATGATGCCATTACTAGCATTTCTCCCCGCCTTACCTCTGGTGCTGGTATCCGAGTATTTCGGGGTAAGTCAGATTGCTATGTTAGCACTAATGATTTATCCTTTTCGGGGCTAAAAGCGGCTTTGGAGAAAGCCCTGTCTATTCAAGGGCTGGAATTACCTACCCCTAATGCCTTTATCCCAGAAACTAACCTGGAACTGTTGCGGGATTACGCTACTGCTAAGGGCAAAGACACTTGGCTATCCGGTTGCAGTTCGATGGCAGAAATGGGAGAAGTACTCCTGGATGCCAATGGGGCACTCCAGCGCAAGGCTAGCCATGTCCAATCCCGACGGGCTGTTTATTTCCGGGATTGGCAGGAAGTTCTGGTGGCAGCTAGTGATGGTACCTTTGCCAGAGATATTCGTTTAACTCAGTCTGTCGGATATAACCTACTATGTGCTGATGGCGACCATCGCTCTTCGATTGGCAAGCGTGCTGGTAGTACCGGTAACCCAGAGTTTCTAAGAGCCTGGGATTATAATGGTACTGCCGAGGAAGTTGCTGAATCCGCTGGTAAGATGCTCTATGCGGATTACGTAGAGTCTGGTACTTACCCCATTATCATGGCCAATTCCTTTGGTGGGGTAATTTTCCATGAAGCCTGTGGACACCTGTTGGAAACGACCCAGATTGAGCGGAAAACTACTCCGTTTGCTGACAAAAAAGGCGAGAAGATTGCTAACGAAAGCCTTACCGCTTGGGATGAAGGGTTATCTGACAATGCCTTTGGAACTATTGATATGGATGATGAGGGCATGCCAGCCCAAAGAACTCTGTTGATTGAAAATGGCATACTGAAGAATTTTATCGCCGACCGGGCAGGGTCTCAACTCACTGGACACCCCAGAACAGGTAGTGGACGCCGTCAGAATTATGCCTATGCTGCTGCTTCACGGATGCGCAATACCTACATCGCTCCTGGTGATTACGAGGTAGAGGATTTATTTGGTTCTATCGATAAAGGCATTTACTGCAAGCGGATGGGCGGTGGTAGTGTTGGTGCTACTGGGGAATTTAACTTTGGTGTCGATGAAGCCTATTTGATTGAAAATGGCAAAGTCACTAAACCGCTGAAAGGGGCAATTCTGATTGGGGAAGCTAAGGAAATTATGAATAAAATTTCCATGTGTTCCAAAGACTTAGGATTAGCCGCTGGTTTCTGTGGTTCCATTAGCGGCAGTGTTTATGTCACCGTCGGTCAGCCTCATATCAAGGTAGATTCGATTACCGTTGGTGGACGGTAAGTTACCCCAGCAGCCAGGCTTTGGGACTAGTGTTATCCGATCATCTCCGGTTAAAGACTTATCGTAACCATTCAGCTAATGCGCGTAGCGCATAAGCTGATAGCTGATAGCTGATAGCTGAATGCTTACATCCGAAGTGATTAACCGGATTTGATATCATGCCTCTTTTTTTTGTTAACCCAACATTCACAATCTAAGATAAGATGACCAAGATTAATGAGATAGCTGATTCGGCGAATGCGATCGCAAAACGCCTGGGAATTGAAAAATTCGATATTTATGGCTCTGCAGTGGATGAAGCTGGTGTTCAAGTAGACCAGGGTGAGCCAAAACAGGTTGAGGCATCTAATCGCTCTGGTGTAACTGTACGGGTTTGGAATCAAGACCAGAAAGTAGGCATTACTTCAACTACCGATACAAACCCAACTGGGTTGGAACTAGCCTTAAAAACCGCTTATGAGGCGAGTAGTTTTGGGGTGAAAGAAAACGCCCCAGACTTTAGCCCTGAATCAACAGTATCGATTCCAGAGATTCCCAATAATCAAGTGCCTCAACAGCCAGTATCTAAATTAGTAGAAACCCTACTGGATTCAGAGAAAAAGTTACTGGAAGCTCACTCGGCTATTGCCGGAGTTCCTTACAATGGACTATCTCAACGGGATGTTGAGCGCTTTTATCTCAATAGTGATGGGGCATTGCGCCAGCAAGCTAGTTCCTCTGCTTCCATTTATCTTTATACCAAAACTGAGGAAGAAGGGAAAAAGCCCCGTAGTGCTGGTGCCTATAAGATTAGTAAAGGGTTAGAAACTCTGGATATTCAGACTTGTCTGAAAGAAGCTGCTGAGAAAACCATCAGTCACTTGAACTATGAGAAAGTTAAGTCCGGAAAATATCGGGTAGTGTTCTCTCCCGAAGCTTTCCTAAGTTTACTGAATGCTTTTTCTAATTTATTTAATGCTCAGAATATTCTAGACAAGCAAAGCCTCTCGACTCCAGAGTCTCTAGGTACTCAAATTGCTTCTCCTCTGCTTTCTGTCTGTGATGATGAGCTACATCCAGAGAATGTGGCACCAGTCTATTTTGATGGAGAAGGAACACCTACTCGTCGAGTACCGATAATTACAGAAGGGGTGTTAAGCAGTTTTCTGCACAGTGCTGGCACCGCGAAACGCCTGAATGGTCAACCAACAGGTCATGCCAATATTGGGGCAAAAGTTACAGTTAGTCCTAATTTCTATCATGTTTTTCCTGGTCAATCTGCTGAACAAGAGTACAGTTTAGACCAAGCCGAAAATGTGATTTGGATTGATGAGGTGAATGCGCTTCATGCGGGAGTTAAAGCACTCGAAGGTTCCTTTTCTCTACCCTTTGATGGTTGGATGGTGAATAAGGGAGAATTAACTAGTATTGATTCCGCAACGGTAGCCGGAGATTTTCGGGAACTACTGAAATCGATTATTTATGTGGAAAAAGAGCCTGAGTTGACCTCTGGTGGAGTCTGTCCAAAAATCTGGGTTGATGGTTTGTCCATTACTGGGGATTGAGGGTTTAATGTTAAAAGGTTGTTCGCGTAGCGTGGCCTTTTGGCCAAGGTTTAAGGTTGAAGGTTAAGAGGTTGAAGGTTAAGAGGTTGAAGGTTAAGAGGTTGAAGGTTGAAGGTTGATTGGTAAAAAGTAAAATTTAGTAATATTTTTTAGCATTCAACTATCAGCTGAATGCTAATTTTTTTGATATTAACTACCAGGCTAAACTGATATCCATTTAAATTGGTTATTACCTATTACCTATTACCTATTACCTGTTCCCTGTTCCCTGTTCCCTGTTCCCTACAGCTTACCACTCTACATATAAAATATTATCCATCCACGGCAGCTTGACAACTCGTATGCTCCAAGGAATTCTATCTAGTAAAATATCGTAAGTTTCACGTTCAACCTGTAGCAGCCAACTACCATCACGAATTCTCACAATACCGTTTCTCTGCAAAAAAGCTGTTCTAAATCCTTCTATTGATGTATTTTTCAAAATAGACCAATTTTGAATCACAGCAGATAGCAAGTTTTCACATTCTTCTCCTTCTTGTGCGGTGATTTCTAAATTGGTGTCTATAGGTTCTAATAAATCTATACCGCATAGTATTTTATTAAGAGGTAAACTATGTTCTGGTATTTCTGTTGAGTTATCAACTAAATACTGGAGTAAAAGGGCTGCTCGTTCAGCAGATATGGTATTAATAAAAATCTTATCTTGTACCAATCCTATTTTGACAAAGAAGCGATTCAGAAATGGCCATAGTAAAATTAATCCTGCATTGTAAATGTAGATTTCATCAGAGTCACTAAAAGTATTGACAACATCTGGAAATCTGGTTTGCTCGGACTTGAGTTCTTGTTGGATGTTGAGTTTAAGAGTTTGACAACTTTTCTGTAGTTGTTTGAAGCGTGTAATCAGGTCTGATGACCTTTGGAGTTGGGCAGGATTATTGATTTCATTTAGTAATATTTTTATGTCATTCTTAAGTTGATTAATTTTCTGTTTATGTTGGGGTAATATCTGGCTATTGAAATCAAGGTGTTGCAATTCCCTTAATAGGTGTTCCAGTTGTTCCCTTTCTTTAATAAACTGTGCATCTTGGCTAGGGATTTGGATTCTATCTAAGATTTCTGTAAGTTGACTTTTAAATCCTTTTCCTTGTCTGACTAGATGCTCTATTTTGGCAACAAGATTAGTTAAAAAATCAGGATAGTTAATGTTATTACTGGTGGCAATATGTAATAAATTGTCTTGGACTAACTTGAGTTTATCTACTTTAGTATTACTATCTGAGGAGATACTGAAAAGTATTCCTTGCCATCTCTCCAATCGTAATTTGGCTGCCGGAATATTTCTGGTCTGCTCTAGCTGTGCCAAGACCGGTTTGATGTCTGTATTATAGTCGGCAATAAACTGGACTGAATCCCCAGTAAACAATCCGGCTATTTTGAGGAGTGTTGAATCGGAAAATTGGTAAATCAGGCGCTGCAAATGCTTGGGATTTTTTAGGCAAAGCTTAACAATAGACTTGACCTGATTTGGGGAATTGGTGATCAAGCGATCGCAATAGTCTTGTAGTTCTTGTTTGCTGAAGTTTTCCGGGAGTATACCTGTTTGGATAAAGTCCCTAAAAATTTCTAGTTGTGAAGCTCTTGCTTCTGCTCTAATCAACTGTGTATCTTGGTTAGGGATTTGGATTCTATCTAAGATTTCTGGAAGTCTGCTTTTAAATCCTTTTCCTTGTCTGAGTAGATGCTCTATCTTGGCAACAATATTCCTTACAAACTCAGGATAGTTAATCCGATTACTGCTGGCAATATGTAATAAATTGTCTTGGACTAACTTCAGCTTATCTACTTTAGTATTACTCTCTGAGGAGATACTGAAAAGTATTCCTTGCCATCTCTCCAATCGCAATTTGGCTTCCGGAATATTTTTCGTCTGCTCTAGCTGTGCCAAGACCGGTTTTATGTCTGTATTATAGTCGGCAATAAATGGGACTAAATCCCCAGTAAACAATCCGGCTATTTTGAGGAGTTTTGAATCCGAAAATTGGTAAATCAGGCGCTGCAATTGCTTGGGATTTTTTAAGCTTTGCTTAACAATAGACTTTACCTGATTTGGGGAATTTGTGATCAGGCGATCGCAAGAGTCTTCTAGCTCTTGTTTGCTGAAGTTTTCCGGTAGTATACCTGTTTGGATAAAGTCGCTAAAAATTTTTAGTTGTGAAGCTCTTGCTTCTGCTCTAATCAACTGTGTATCTTGGCTAGGGATTTGGATTCTATCTAAGATTTCTGGAAGTTTACTTTTAAATCCTTTTCCTTGTCTGACTAGATGCTCTATCTTGGCAACAAGATTATTTAAAAACTTAGGATAGTTAATCCGATTACTGCTGGTAATATGTAATAAATTTTCTTCGATTAACTTGAACTTATCTACTTGAGTCTTACTCTCTGAGGAGAGGCTGAACAATAGTCCTTGCCATCTGTGCAATCTCAATTTGGCTGCCGGAATATTTGTCGTCTGCTCTAGCTGTGCCAAGACAGGTTTTATATCTGTATTATAGTCGGCAATAAACTCGACTAAATACCCAGTAAATAATCCGGCTATTTTTAGGAGTGTTGAATCCGAAAATTGGTAAATAAGGCGCTGCAAATGCTTGGGATTTTTTAAGCTTTGCTTAACAATAGACTTTACCTGATTTGGGGAATTGCTGATCAGGCGATCGCAATAGTCTTCTAGTTCTTGTTTGCTGAAGTTTTCAGCCCACCAGGGTAGCATCCCTGTTTGGATAAAGTAGCTTAAAATCTCTAGTTGTAAAGCGCTTTTACTAGCAATCTCTGATCTGCCAATTTGATCAGATAGTCTTTGATAGCGAGTTGCACTTACAGAGGTAACTTTATTTTGTCCTATATTTTCCCCCGTCTCTCCCTCTGTGCTACCAAGCAGTGGTGAAGACTCACCCAACTCAGTCTTAGGTTGTGGCTCTGTTGACAAACTGGAACTTGAGTGGCTAATTTGTTCTGCTAATTGCTGTTGAATTTGTTCTAGTATTTTGTCAATCAATTCCTGTTCTAGATTATTGATATCGATATTTCCTAGGTCTAATTCTAGGGTATTAATTCGATGTATTGTATCTAAATCGCTGAACTGATTAAACAAATTATCAATCAGGGGGAGGACTTTATGGCGATATAGTCTACTTACCTCATTTTGCAGTTCAAAAGCACCTTGTTGTGAACTTAAATTAAGTTCTATAATTTGTTTTTTGATAATATGTCGTTGTTGGTTCACTTCCAAAGTCTTTAACAAATTACTTCAAAATCTGTGCCGATAGTCATATATCCTAAAACATTAAATGGTAGTATTTTAATTCTACCATTTACCAAAAATTCTATCAGGTTATTAGTTGAATTTTTATCCATTTTTGTATTTAGCCAGAGCTGGTAGGCATTTTCAAATTTTATCATTTTAGGTTTGTCTAACCAGTGGCAATAAGGGGTTATATGGGCGGGTATTTCGGCACTGATAATGTTATAAATTAGCTGTTTAAAGTTTTCTTCTTGAAAGCGAGGCAGCCAATCAGGGAATACAAAACTGATTTGGAAAGAGTAAGGATCTATTGTGTTTGAATCTGTGTTTGAATCTGTGTTTGATTTAAATTCTGAAAAATTCTCGTCTGAGTCGGGGTCGTTACTGCTGCGAGGACGAAGTAAAATGTGTTCGACTATATGGAATCCTTCGGTTTCATCCAATTCATTGCAGAGAGCCAAAGTTTTTCGATGGTAAGGAATTCCTAGTAAACTACAAATTCTTTGTTTTAGTCCCGATACGTTTTCTGTATCCCAAACCTGACTGGAATCAGTGTAATTAAAGGCTTTACCCCTCCCAGCGCTAATTTGGGGATAATTTTGTAAGAAACTAATTTTATCATCAATCAGTTCTTCTTCCAGGATTGAATCATATAAAAGTAAGGAATAATCTGTGAACTTTTCACAAAACTGTGCCATTAAATGATCCAGAAAACGGTTTCTTCTTGCTAAATCAGTTTCATTCCATTTATCTGTTGGTGAATTGGACTCTGGATTTAGGACTTCTGCCGCACCTGGGAGGTTAGAAAGATCCTGGGAAAAGTAGGTTGTCTTGTTCTTAGTTTGAAAAGAGAATAAATCTTTAGCATGGTCTAATTGAGCAAAATAGTCAGCTAAAAGTTGATCAAAAAACATTAAATAAGCTTGCAGTTGTTTGGCTTGAGCCTTGCGTTTGGGAGATGCGGAAGCTGGTAAACCTATTTCTCCAATACCGTAAGTAGCAGGAAAATCGTTTTGGATTGATTCATAGTCAGATAATTCCCGGTATTGTCCCACTGGGATGGGGATATCTTTTGTTTGTTTTATTGATGGTGTTTTGGTGTTTTGCTGTTGTAAGGATTCCAGATGACTTTTAGCTTTAGCCAGGTTCAGATTGCACGAAATTTGTCCTTTATAAAAGGTAATGTTACTTGTCAAGCCATCTATATCTTTGAGTTGGGGTGTTAGATTAGGCTCTAATGCTAACGCCCATTCTTCTGATTCTGATGACTTGTCGCTTGAAATAGTAATGCTTCTAACAGTTTTTATCCCTGGAATATCTAAAATAATCCGAATTAGGTCAGAGGTGTGCAGTTGGTCTTTCTTGATAAAACTATCAAGTTGTTCGTTGTCAATGAAGCCATGTTCCAGGGGAACACCATCAAAGATTGCTTCAGGAGTTTTGCCTTGATCCAGTAGTTCTTTGACAGTGAAAAATTCTAGGTGAGGAGAAATAAAGTTATCTAAGCCCAAATATATCTGTGCCATTAATTCATTCACATCAAATCCTTCTTCAATCTCGATATCGGCTTTGATGGTGATTTCTTCAATGGGTAAGATTTCGACTGAAGCAAAATCTTCACACAGATTCCGATGCTGATTAAGTTTAGATTTTACTTTTTCTATGAGACTCGCTTCGTCAGAGACATTTTTGTCTTTTTCGATTAGTACCCGATAAAGTCCATTTAAGTTTACTTGCTGAGTGCGTTTAGAAGCTTCAAAAGTTAAGGTATGAAGAAGCGAATCGTAATAAATTGGTGGTTCTGAATTCTTAATTGGTTTAACCCATGCATTTTTCACACCATCAATGTCGATTAGAAGTTTGCGATAATCATTAATTGTGAGGGGATTAACGGTGAGGATTTCTCTGGCGGTGAAAAACTGCTTGTTGTTTATTTCTACATCTCCAGGAGCAGGTGCAAGCAAGTCTTTCATCTCGAAGTCAAGGCGGTAGCTCAAGTCCGTGATGGCATAGCAGAGTTGTTCTAATATAGTAATACCAGGATCGTGGGTATTGTAGTCTGTCCAAAGTTTCCCCCCTAGGCGTTCGATGTGCTTGATTCCTTCTTGTCGCAATAAGGCGAAATTCATGCCAGGATGTGCTGGGGGGGCGTTGGAGATGGTAAGGTTTTCAGTCATGGTGATTGGGGAAAGATAGTTTATGCTTGTTTACTTCTACAAGATTTCTCTTAATTCTCAATTCCTTCCGTTTCTAAAACCTCCACGTTTTCGGTTTCAGATGCAGGACCATTGTTTTTAGTTAACTCTTCTTCTAATACCTGAATTCCTCCTTGGATGCGGAGTAAGGTTTCACGGACATTTGCTTGTTTGGCTTCTAAATCTGCGAGTACTTTTTGTCCTGATTCAAATTCTGCTTTGAGTTGGGTTAGGCGTTTTTGTAGTTGTTCTTTCATGTTTATTGTTGACGAAGATGGGTTACAATACAGCAGTTGTCAATTGGGTGAAGTACAAATTATTGGGTTTTAGGGAGTAGGGAGTAGGGAGTAGGGAAGAAAGAAGAGGGAAGTCGGAAGTGGAAAAAAATCCTGTCTACCTCGTTACTATTAAAACCGCTATAGTATATTATATAGCGTTTATCATAGCTATGAGGTACAGTCTTCTTTGAGGTTGATTCCCTATCTTGATGCAGCGCATCCCTCTTCTGTATTACCTCTTCTGTCTTCCCTGTTCCCTGTTCTCTGTTGCCTAAAATCCATAAATTGTATACCTCATAGCTATGATAATTGCTATAGCTCAGATAGTTTTTGATATTAACTTTTCTACTGTCACTTGAATATCAGGAAAGACAACAAGGGAGAGACTTCCTTGGCTATAGGTTTGTTTGATTTGATAACTATCCCCTGATGGTTGCTGAAACACGATCAGTTGTTGAGCTTTCAAATCTACAACCCAATATTCTAAAATGCCAGCCTGAGCATAGGCGATTCGCTTCTGTTCTAAGTCTTTTTCTAAGGTAGTGTCAGATATTTCTATTAATAAGTAAATTTCCTCGGCAGAAGGGTGACGATGGTCATACAAGGAAACTGGCAATTTAACAACAGCAATATCTGGTTCGGGTTCAGAATCAGGAAGGGTAACTGGATGTGCTTCGTAGATTTTGGCGCGTCCCCGAAGCTTTTCCCGTAAATAGTCTGCCATAGAATCGTTGATTTTCCGATGCAATGGTCCCTCTGGTGACATTTCAATAATTTTTCCCTCTAGTAATTCCACATGACGCTCACTGAGGATACCTGCTGCAATCATGTGATGATAGTCTTCAATTGACCATTTAGCTAAGGTAATCATTTTTATACACTAATTAAAGATGGCTCTTTTGGAATTTGTAGATGGTGCGTTACGCTACCGCTAACGCACCCTACAAGATCGGCGATCGCACTTTCTAGACATTGTATGCATTTATGTCTTTATTTTAATCCTCGGAGAGTGACACCAGAGGGATTAGAGCGGGTTTGGTTGTCAAATGACTAATGATTTCTTAAACACCTATTATTGGTAAGTAAAATGCCATGACCACAAGTGTTCGTCCGCCACCGAAGCCATCTAGGCATGATGGGTTGCTATTCCACCTTGCAACATTGTCGCCAACTTTCTTCCACTGGAGCTTAACGGTATGCTGACCTGTCTCAAGCGGCAAGACGAGATTGCCATTCAAATTCACATTAGGATGATTAGGGCTATGGGCTTGAAAGTGCGAACCAGATTGGGGACAGCCATTACCGTCCACGACTAGCCTTGTTGCAATGAGATTACGACCTTTACAATTCCCATTTGGTTGGACATTAATGGAATAGGTACAAAAAATTATTGCTTTTCTATCTAGCTTGAAAGGAACTGATGTATCGGAAACATCTTCCCACCCCGCGCATGTGATAGAAACATCAGTATTTGGTTGGGCTGCCCATATTCCAGCCAAAACCCCGCCACCTTTAATTTTTCCTAACACATCCAGCTTTGCCTCTGGACTATCCGTACCAATCCCCACATTGCCCTTTCCAGGCATTAAGGCAATATGATCGTCACAATGATTAGATGTTCCAATCTCCAGTGTCCTTGCCTCTGGTTCGCATCCTCGACGGTAATATCTGATCCAGGCAGCATCACCACAACTTAGTTGTATCGCTCCAGTTACAGTTAGGTTTTTTACTGAAAGCTCCTGACTCTGAGAACCAGAAAAACGTGTTTTTGTGTCTACATAGGTTTTAATTGCTTTCTCCGTTGGTATTGCACAATCGCTATTACCTTCGAGAGTACCATCACAAGAAAATTCATTCACCGCTACTCCCTGTAGTAGCTTGAGATTGCCGTTCACTTCTAGTTTTGCCCCTGGATTCGTCGTCCCAATCCCCACATTACCATCTTTGGTGAGGTTGAATACATCACACGCTTCTGCTGTAGAAAAGCTCAATCGCCCACCAGGTTTATTGGCAATTTCTACCCGATTATTCAATCCTTCGTTGGTGAAAAGTTCTAAGACGGCTAGGTTAGTGCAAGATTGAAATAAGCCTACTGCATCTGATCCTAGGACATGAAACTTGTGACTTGGATTGCTCGTCCCAATCCCCACATTGCCCTTTCCAGGCATTAAAACAATATGATCGTCACAATGATTAGATGTTCCAATCTCCAGTGTCCTTGCCTCTGGTTCACCTCCTCGACGGTAATATCTGATCCAGGCAGCATCACCACCACCAACCACATCTTTAGGGAAGATAATACCGTTATTTTCGCAATTACCAGTACTTAGTTGTATCGCTTCATTTACAGTTAGGTTTTTTGCTGAAAAATTCTGACTCACAGAACCATGGAGAAGCGCTTTAGTATCGGCATAAGTTTTAATGGCTTTCTCCGTTGGTATTGCACAATCGCTATTATCTTCGAGAGTACAATCACAAGAAAATTCATTCACCGCTACTCCCTGTTGTAGCTTGAGATTGCCCTTCACTTCTAGTTTTGCCCCTGGATCTATCGTCCCAATCCCCACATGGCAATCTTTGATAACCATCTGTACTATTCCATCAGTACCAGGGTTCAGTTCATTGTTATCATGAGTACCACCTTTGTACCAAGCAAAATTATTGTCAGTTCGGAAATATTGAGTGCCATCCTGTATCCCTATCCCGTAATTATTATTACACATGTTAATTATCTGTCTTGTCGGTGTATTAAAGCTAAGACTTCCTGAGACAGATAATTCATTTGTGGTTGTACAGCCATCTACCCGTAGGTTTTTATCCCCTGGATCGGAATCACCACCAACGTGCAAACCGCCATTTATAGAGAGTTTAGCCCTTGGATTTGTCGTCCCAATCCCCACATTGCCCTTTCCAGGCATTAAGGCAATATGATCGTCACAATCATTAGATGTTCCAATCTCCAGTGTCGTATTTTCTCCTGAATTTCCACAACGGTAATACCTGATCCAGGCAGCATCTTTACTACCATAACCCGGTTCTTTAGTAAAGAAAATACCGTTGTTTTTTTTATTACCCGCACTTGGTTTTATTACTCCATTTACAGTTAAGTTGTTTGCTGAAAAATCCTCACTCGGAGAACCATTGAGAAGTGCTTTAGTATCGGCATAGGTTTTAATTGCTTTCTCCGTTGGTATGGCCAGATCACTACAACCTTCGAGAGTACCATCACAAGAAAATGCATTCACCGCTACTCCGTACTCTAGCTTTAAGTTTCCGTTAACTTCTAGTTTGGCATCTGGACAGGTCGTCCCAATACCCACATTGCCTGATTCACTTACAATGGTTAAATGTTTTACTTTTGAAACGCATTCGCTATAGCTTTCTATATATAATTTTTTTTCTGAACTGCCAATGTACTTAAGGTGAAAACCCCCGTTTGCTGCGGTCGATTCTCCCAATTGAATGGTTGCATTATCTTGACCCCAAATCTTCAGTACAGGTTCATCTCCTTTAATTTCCAGCTTTGCATCTGGACTATCCGTTCCAATCCCCACATTGCCATCTTTCTTAATAAAGAAAGGAGTAGTCTTCTTTGATTCATCATCAATCCGTAAAGCATCTTCATTACCCGTCTGGCGAATATGGAGTTTCGCCGTCGGCTTATCGATACTCAGTCCCACATTCCCATTACTACTGTTAATAAAAAGCTTGCTCTTGCTAACTTCACCAGAAGCATAATGAGATATATTTAAACCTGGCTTATCTCCTGATTTTTGATTAATACTCCAAGTGTTCTTGTCACCCGCATCATAAAAATCCAACAGTTTCTCATCCGTACCTTGGGCGGTAATCTTGAGGGGGGCGGTAATCTTGAGGGGAGTATCTGCCCCAGCCGGGTTTTCTATGCCATCATCTTTTATATTGAGGGTGGAATCAATAAAGTCGGCAAAATCCTGTTGAGAAGGCTTTTTACCTGTCTCGAATAATTGTTTGAGTTGACTTCTCTTCTTTTGAACCATGATATTTAACTCCTTTTAACTAACAACAAAATCCTCATTAAAAATCCTCATATAACCAATCCCCTCAAAATCCTCTTCATCATAAGAATTTTCTGTGCCCATCAGGTAGATAATATGTTGAGGGGCAGAAACCAAAATTGAATCCGGGTGTTGCACTTGGGCGAGATTAGACGGAATCACCCGATAATATATATCTGACTTACCTTGAGAACCAGCTTTGATGGGAACTTGCTCAATTAATTTGAGATAGCCAACATAATCCACATAGGATCTTTTCTCAATAAAATGGATCACTGAGGAATTATGGATTGAACTACCAAAGGTAATATATGCTTGTGCTTCATAAGCCCACGGGGACAAAAAGCGTTTAATATCTTCATTGAGTTGATTGAGATAGTACCCCTGGTCAGATCCAGCGAGAAAACGGATACCCACTTTGTATTGAATGGGTTTGTAGCGGGGATTTTTCACCACGATTTGCACAAATGGTGAGGTATAGTTTTGCAGGTATACCTGGATTTCCTTGAGTAAATACAAAGGTGCTTTGGGTTCCAGGGGAAAGAAAGGCGCAGTATTCGCCACGTCGGGAATTACCACCACTGTCACCTTGGCATCACCAGGATTGTGGTTGCCAGCAGCAGAGGTGATACATTTCACCTTATAGATTTGGGGGAAATGTTCCAATACTAGACGTTCGTAATCCCAGGCGGTTATAGCCCTCTGTTTATGGCGCAGTCTTTCACTCACCCGCATGGTGAAGGCGCGATTGTCTTCTTTTGGTTTACCGCCAAAGGAACTATAGGGCTGTTGTACTGTGTTGATGGCGGGATCTCGTGTGACAAATCCTTGAATGGAATTAGCTGGGAGGGGTTTACTTAAATGGTCGGCTGCATTCCCCTGGTTGACAAAGGTCGCCCTGACAGCTTGGGTTTTGATGTCCAGAGTATCAGGAATGGCGGCAGCATTTTCGGTGACGGTAGCTCGTAGCCAATGTAAACCACTGGGTAACAAGTTATGCTGACTGGTGGCTCCCTCAGGGATACTCAAGCGGATAATCCCCGAATCGACTAACCCGTTGGTACTATCGGAAAGCATCTCTGTATTTTTAAATTCTTGCCAAGAATTACCACTCAAGTAACTCCAGTGAATCTGTGGTGGAGTTAGTTCCCCATTGCCACTCCCCGGTATCATTTGGAAGAGGATGGAAATGTTTTGGGGTGGTTGCAGATTGCGGATACCGATGTATAAACTGCCTTCTTCGTGATAGTTCGGTAAGAGATAATATTGGTTGTCTTGATTGAGAGTTTGGATATCGGCATAGCCAAAGGGATGAAGTTGGAAGATTTGACTAGAGTGAGGTTGATTTGGAGGGTTTTTTAGGTCAATCTCCTCTGAGGCGGTATAGTCGAGGGATATGGCTTTCACTTCCGGGGTGTAAGGGGGATAAACTGTCAGGGATTTGAGATCATCATTCGTTGACAAAGCCACCTTATTTAATACTACTGGATATAAATCATGGGCAAATGCAAAATCTGGACTTGCTAATTCCAGTTGAAAATACCTGCTTTGTTCAAAAGGATCGTCTGTATCAGTTTCATAGGAAGAAGTATCCAGAGAATAGCCTGGAATTTGATAATTGAGGTGAATTTTATTACTTAAAGTATTGTCTTCTTGGGTAAAGATGGATTGGGAGCTTTCAATTACCACCCTGCTTCGGTTATTAAAAAGCTTCAAACTGGCTTTAAAGCTGTCATTAGTAATTGCCTTCGGAATTACCTCGGTGCTATTGTATGCCTGATAATGGGTGGCAAAGTCTTGAGGAAGTCCCATCCACTCGATATTGATGGCAATACTATCTAACTTTTTGGTGCTAATTTCTCGATTAGCGAAGTAAAACCCCGAACCTACTTTAGGATTATTCCCAAAGGGTTGAAAAGGAGTTTTGGGATTTAGTACTGAGTTATCGTTCCGCAGTTGGACATCTTGACTATTTTCTACTTTAACTTGTATCTTTACTTTTTCTAAGCGTACGGATTTAAATTGCTCGTAATAGATAAGTGTTTCCTGGGTATTTTCTGATGGTGATATTTCTTTCAACAGAATTTTTACCACTGGATAGGGAGTGTCCAGAAAAAAAGTTGACTCATCTGGTTTGGGTGGCAAGATAGCTGGTAGGGTAGAATCGAGTTTTAACTGAAACTTGAAACTGTTGAGGTAAATAGCAGAATCACGATAGAGGTTAATCTGGTCAGTACTAACAGCATCTTGAGGGAAATTACCGATACCAATTTGCTGTATATTAGCTTCATTATTATTAACTAATCCTGTAATCTGGAATATCTTACCGTCATTCCAAACCAGAAGTTGCTTCACATTGCTAGCAGAAAAGGTATGTTCAGAGCCTTCACGAAAAGAAACGCTTGTTAAGTTATCATTGTCCGAAGCAGTGGAACTCAGAGATAGTTCTGTACTGCTATAAGATACTAGTGGATCTTCTACAATAAAAACGCCAATTTCATATTCAAAGGATTCCGGCTGTATCCATTGCGCTTCACTACTCAAGTAAATTTCAAAAGGGCCATTTTCACTACTTAGTATTGCCTGGAACTTATCCCGATTCAAAGTCCTTTCTTCACCGGTGAAGGTAAGGGTAATAGTACGTGTTCCTTCTTGTAACAACAAGACGGGAGAAGTAACGGCAAAACCGATGGAATTTTGTGAGGTTTTAGTAATGTTGCCAAAAGTCTTAAAACGTTGCGATATAGTTGCTTGTCCCTCTTCCGCGTCAACTAGTGAACTTCCATGGATATTTTTAATTTCCGTTTTTCCAATCGGAGGATAAGTAAAGTTCCTTTTCTTAGTTTGGGCTTTCTCAACGAGGCGATAGACTTCTTCCCAATCTGGATTTTCTGTAGTAGCTAGGATTTCCATAATCTTCCGGAAATCTGCCACACTCAGATACAGTTCTTCTTTGATATATCTAATAACTGGTTCTTGGTCAAGGTGATCAAATATCTCTTGGAGGGTTGTATAACCATTAGGCATTTTCGGCAAAGGATCGCCAGGATTAGGTGACCCAAGAGCCAATTCCATCATGCTCTTGAAAGCCAATTGTTCTCGCTCTTCTTGTTCTCGTTTTTCTTTTAAGGCATTACGCCTCCCCATGGTAATTTTTTTTCTGTAAGCTTTTTCTAGTATTTTATAAACTTCGTTCCATTCTAATTCTGTAGGTTCTTGGACGTCTGCATCTGCCTTCTTTATTTGCCGATCATGTATCTCAAAGCAATATTTGAAATTTTCTACAGTGGCAAAAAAAAGTTTATTTTTAATATAATCCTCTTGTTCCTGAGGAATTTGTTCAATCTCAATATCGTTGATTTGTTGATAAATACGTTCTTTAAGATAATCAATATCAACAGCGTCACCATTAAAATCAGGAAGTTGGTCTCCTTGGTTGGGTCTGCCAACTGCCCAGCGCAGCATATTTTCAAAACTTTGATCGCTCTTATTATCTTGATTATGAATTTCTTCTAAACCAATAGAATTTTTTTCTATAAATAAGGTTTTGATGCTGGCTACTTGAGCTTGATTAACAACAATATCTTCATCAGTAGCATAGTTAATATTAACCCCTTGATTATCTTGTCCAGCACTGAGCCAAGTACCCTTGTTAATAAGATGAGCCTCTTCTCCTTGCGCCAGCTCAAAAATCACATTAACTTTGTCTGGAACTTCCTCTTTTGTCCTTAACTGCAGTACCTCTTTATAATAAAAATCGAGATATCTTTGGGTCAGTGCCTTGAACTGTTGCTGAGGATAGCGTAATAATTGTAAAAACGTGAACAACAAAACTAGATGAGGTTGAGCTAATTGCCTTTGTGTCGATGGATCGTCGGCAAAACTTTCCGGGTTCTTAATGTAAGCAAGCATTTGCTCAACATCTCCCCCAAAGAAACTCGACCAATCCCCATTTATCCGATTGGACTCATCGTAATAGTTTAGTTTTGTGGCATACTTTTGTACGAAGGTGAGTAAATCAGAAACATCGCGCTCATCTACGGAAACATAATCTGGTTCGAGTTCCCTTAGCAAGCGTCCGCGCTGACTAACGCCATCACGAAAAATATGATGTATAATTTTATTGTTTGTATTCATAACTAAATTCTATATCATTGATCAGGAGGGCGGATGTAAACTTTATTAACAAGCCAATCTCAAATAAAGTAATAAATATTCATATGAACCAAAATAAAATTTGGTGTAAGCATTTAGTTATCAGCCGTCAGCTAATGCGCTACGCGCACGCTACGCGAACAGTTATCAGCGATCAGCTATCAGCCATTGGCCGTAGGCCACGCTACTTGAGGTGCTATCAGCTTTTGAATAAAAGCTGACGGCTGACGGCTGATATCATGTCCGGTTGAATACTTATACTAAGCGCCGAAAGCAAGGCAGAGGGCAGAAGGCAGAAGGCAGAAGTAAAGGAGTAAGGTTTTAAGGGTAATGGTTTTTTATAACTCATTATCCGAACATGATATGATAGCTGTTCGCGCAGCGTGCGCGTAGCGCATATGCTTACTTTAAAAAGCTATTTGCCCACCCGACAAGAATAGGTAGGGTGGGCAAAATTCAACCGGTTGTCGGTTTGATGAGAAATTATAGCTAATTTGCCCACCCTACAAGAGCGGCGATCGGACGCTAAAGGATTGTCCGATTAATTCAAAGTCTTTGGTTTCTTGATTTTTAAGTTTGGCTCGAATCTGAACAAATTGTCTAACAACATTGGGGTTATATAATCGTTCGCCACAATGTAAACAGACTTCGGCTTCTACTTGAACAATGGCTGTATTTCCCCCACCTTTGAGGAGTTTTTTAACTTGTTTGGTGGTCAATTCTCCTTGACAATTAGGACATTTTTTCGGGGTTTTCATCACTATCTCCTTATTTTACCATTAATCCACTTTTTCGGATCAGGTCGATATACAGTAACTAAAATAGCTGTGTTTGTTTCTTGATCATAATCCCAGACGCTATGAATTGGCTCAGTTGCAAAGTTTTCGCCATAGATTAGGCAGCGCGGATAAGGTTGATGATTAGTATAGTCTTCTATGATTTCACCATACAGAACAGAATGATAAATTTCATCAAAAGACAATTGATCTTCTTCTGCTTCTTCGTCAGCATGATCGGTAATCCAAAATCGATAATCAAGAATTGCATCACTAATTTGCTTTATATTCATTCATTTTAGCTTACATCTGATTAAGGATAGCTGTATTTTCCTATTTTAATCGATAAAGCACCGAATATTACCAGATAGATGGTGCGTTACATTTCATGCTTCGCACCCTACAAGAGTAGCGATCGCACTATCTTTTTAGATCACAAATGGTTAAACTCTTTGCCTATCAATCGTTTCAAGCAATATCGTCCCCCCTTATGCCCCACATCACTTGTAGAATTGAGTTAATTTCCGAAGTTCCCTCTTCTCTCTTCCCTGTTCCCTGTTCCCTGTTCCCTGTTCCCGACTTCTGCAAGAAGTCTAATAATTGCTATTATTGTCTTTGACCCCAATCGGGAGGTTATTATCCGATGGATAGATTAACTAATTACCGCAAACTAATTCGAGAAATTATCACAAATCATACAAAAGTGCCCTATAAGCATGGAGACATTAAGTTTGAGACGGTCTTTGATCGGGAATCCGATCGCTACCTGCTGATGATTTTAGGCCGTCAGAATAAGCACTATGAGCATGGTTGTTTAATCCATGTTGATATTATCGATGGAAAAATCTGGATTCAACGAGATGGCACAGAAGTTGGAGTGGCTAACGAATTCGTTGAAGCTGGTGTCCCAAAAGAGCAAATTGTTTTGGGTTTTAAGTCACCTGAACGCAGGAAAGATACGGAATTTGCTGTTGCGTAGGGCGTACCCTATTAGTGGTAGGGTGGGCAAATTCTGAGAGTTTGACAATTTGATAAAGAATCATGTCCATTTGCCCACCTATTAGTGGTAGGGTGGGCAAATTCTGAGAGTTTGACAATTTGATTAGGAATTATGTCCATTTGCCCACCCTACAAAAGCGATCGCTATTAGTGGTAGGGTGGGCAAATTCTGAGAGTTTGACAATTTGATCACGAATCATGTCTATTTGCCCACCCTACAAAAGCGATCGTACTGATAGCTGATATAGCATTCCGTGTAGGAATTGAGAGAATTTTGTTCCCTACTCCCTACTCCCTACTCCCTACTCCCTACTCCCTACTCCCTACTCCCTTTGCTATAGCTGATAGCTGATAGCTGATAGCTGATAGTTATCGATCGCATTTATTTACATTCTCCCTCAAAAAAAAAATTCTAAAAACCCTTGACAAAATAAACTATAATCATTACGATTATAAATGTAAACAGAAAGCAAAAGGTTACCCTTATGCCATCAGAATTTCCAACTAATAATCCAGACAACAATCCAGACGATTCTTCCAACAAAAAAATCCGTGTTCAGCACATTTTAAAGGGCGACCGCAAGGCAGTAACTAATACCATGCATGCCCTGTATGCACTGGGCTACGCCGAAATATCCGAGTGGAGTCCTCTGCAGCCGACGGATGTTCCCGGAGAATTCATAACAATTATGACCAAGTACTTCAGGCTCCGTTAAAACGTTAAAGCGATGCAGAGGTGCGACCCGTGGCGAATTTAATTCGCCTACGGAAAGCGCACCTAAGCGGTCTTGGGGGTTTCCCCCATGAGCGACTGCATCAAGACATTGCTGGGGGGTTTTCCCCCTGGCCAAACCATCCGGTCCAATCACATAGGATCACGTCTGGATAGGTTAAAAAACTGAATGACATAAGGTAACATTCCTAGCCGTGGATAGTATTTCTGCGGCTATTTTTTTTAAGGTTGGGATGTTGAAGGTTGAAGGTTGGGATGTTGAAGGTTGAAGGTTGGGATGTTGAAGGTTGGGATGTTGAAGGTTGAAGGTTGGGATGTTGAAGGTTGAAGGTTGGGATGTTGAAGGTTGAAGGTTAGGATGTTGAAGGTTGAAGGTTAGTTGGTTGAAGGTTGAAGGTTGGGATGTTGAAGGTTGAAAGCACTGTAGGGTGGGCAAATTCTGAGAGTTTGACAATTTGATCTCGAATCATGTCCATTTGCCCACCCGACAAGAGCGATCGCACCAGGCGATCGCTACTTTGAGCCTAATATTTTGTCATATTCGGCGTGTGTTCCAATCCAAAACCAAGCTAGATTATTATCCTTTTCTACCGCAATCGCTCTGTAGTGTAAACCCACTCGAACTGACCAAAACCGACCTATTTTCTTGAAATGTAGTGAGGGATATCGAGGATCCTGTTTGAGCAACTCGTAACATCTATCGGCAAGTTCTTGGATTTCCGATGGTAGCTGTCGATAATAATACCAAAAATCTGGTGTAGCAAGATGTTTCACAAATCAGTACAATTTCCTTGTTGTAAATCTTTCAGTGCTTTGTCTGCTAGTGCATCTAGCCTACCAGCCGCAACATCTGCTTCAAATTGTCGATCCCAATTTGCTGCATCAAATTCTGCAAACCAAGTCCGAAATTTGGCGAGATCCTCACTAGACAGTTGACTGACAGCACGTTCAATTTCTCCTAAGTCACTCTTATTCATAAGCCCTAATTTTGTACAGATCTATTCAAATTATACCGGGGACTACTTATTTGTTTACATTTAATGGTTTGCACCCAAAAAGAGCGATCGCACTGAGTTATCGCGCAAGCATTCAGCCGTCAGCGGTTAGCTGTCAGCCGTCAGCCTAATGTTTAAAATAAATCTCAAATGAGAGATATTTCTACTCCCTACTCCCTACTCCCTACTCCCTACTCCCTACTCCCAGATCCGCTGTTCCCTTTGCTAAAGCTGATAGTGCGTAAGCATTCGGTTGGGTAGGGTGGGCAAATTCTGTAGCGAAGGCAATAATATCAACAATCCTGTCGATTTGCCCACCCTACTTTATCGGCTAAAGCTGATAGCTGAATACTTACATTATCGCTGTCGGGTCATGCCAATTATTGCGTCTACGGTAAAGTCTGAGATAGTGTCAAGGGTCGGGAGTATGTCAGTTCCGGCAAACACCAGTGGTAGTTCCTGGTTTTCCCAAACCCAGATTTGCTGTCGCTGAATATCGATTAGCCAAGCCAGCTGAGTCCCGTTGCTCAAGAGGTGCGACCCGTGGCGAATTTAATTCGCCAACGGAAAGCGCACCTAAAGTGCAAAATTTTGTTCTGTAGGTCTAATGTGCTTTGGTCAGGGGAGCGAATTTCAATTAACCAGTCTGGTGAACCTTGCAGGGGGCCATCTTCATCCCTGAGGCGGACGCTTTTAACAACGACAAGATCTGGTACAGGGGATAAGGGAGGAATGATGCACCCGAGTTCTTGAATAGCAACGCAAGCATGGGTTTGATTGTTGATGGCGTTTACGAGGTTGCGTTGGAGGCGGGAATGAAACAATGTTGGCATAGGCTTTTGCTTCGGGTGTCCATGGATGAATTCCCAAGCAGGAGATGCTTCTATATTCGGTTGTTGGAGAAAAGTGTCTAAGGAGTTAGTAATGCTGGGTGATTGCATAATTAAGTTAGCTGAAGAATGCTTAGCAATATTCCAGGTAGTTTTTGTAGGGTGCGTTAGGCGGTTTGGTTGATAAAAATAGATGATATTGCCATAGTTTAAGCCGTAACGCACCATTGTTTTGGTTAAGGATATTTTGGTTTCAATTTGTATATAGATGGTGCGTTACATTTCACCGCGAAGCACCCTACAAGAGCGTACGCACTTGCGCTCCCACGAAGTGGCGCTGCGCGCCTACGGCGATCGCACTGATAATTCTTCACGAAGAATACGGCGTAGATCCCCTTGGGTGAGAGGTTGTTCAGAAGGGCACTGGAGATGTTTTTTTAAAGCCTCATTTATTAGAGTCTGATAACCAATTCCAGCCGTTTCGGCCTGTTCTCGAAATAGGGCAAGAATTTCATCATCGAGATAAATAGTAATGCGTGTTTTTCCTTTAGAAGGAATTACGGCTCCTCGTTTTCCTTTAGAAAAATCATATTCCTTTCTCATAAGCTTTTGTCTCCTGTTTTGTGGCGCGACGAGCAGAAATTAGTCGAATCACCTCACCGCGCATGGTATAAACAACGACCAATGGTAATCCAGAGTTTCCTATTCCCACTGCGATGAAACGTTCTTCACTAATCGAATCTGGATCAATGTCATGAATGGCAAGGGGATCGAAAAAAACCATTTCAGCTTCGCTTAGGAAACACCATGCTTTTGCCAATTGGTTTTTGCAATTCTTGGATCATATTCAAAGGTCATACATATATTATATGTATAACAACACTCATCAGGTAGTAGGGTGGGCAAATAATGTTTGAAAGACCATTTGATTAGTTATCATGTCGATTTGCCCACCCTACAGTGCGTACGCAAAAGGTAGGGTAGTGCGATCGCATGACCTAGGGTAGGGTGGGCAAATCATCAAAGTTTGGCAATTTAATCATAGTGTCATGCCCATTTGCCCACCCTACTACAGCTCATAATAGTAGGGTGGGCAAATCATCAAAGTAATACCATTTGATAGCGTGCTCATGTCCATTTGCCTCATCAGGTAGTAGGGTGGGCAAATAATGTTTGAAAGACCATTTGATTAGTTATCATGTCGATTTGCCCACCCTACAGTGCGTACGCAAAAGGTAGGGTAGGGTGGGCAAATCATGATAGTTTGGCAATTTAATCATAGTGTCATGCCCATTTGCCCACCCTACTACAGCTCATAATAGTAGGGTGGGCAAATCATCAAAGTAATACCATTTGATAGCGTGATCATGTCCATTTGCCCACCCTACTACAATAGTGTGTACGCTTAATCTCAATATGTCGAACTATCGTCGTTCTTATGTGCCAGGAGGAGTATTTTTTCTGACAATAGTCACTTATCGCCGTATTCCTCTATTTTCAGATGTTGAGAATATATCTCGGTTACGGAAGGCCATGGCAAAAATGCGGACAGAAAAACCCTTTGACATCACAGCAGCCGTTGTTTTACCGGATCATCTTCATTTTATCTGGTCGTTACCACCGGATGATTCTGATTATTCTCAGCGAGTGTCTCGGTTAAAGGTATTATTTACCCGGTCTTTACCGGGAAAACGTTCATTATTTGGTGATGTTTCCCCTTCTCGTCGTAAGCATCGAGAAAGCAATGTCTGGCAACGTCGGTTTTGGGAGCATACAATTCGTGATGACCATGATTTACACCGACATTTAGATTATATTCACTATAATCCGGTTAAACATGGTTTGGTGTCTTGTCCACATTTGTGGGAATATTCCAGTTTTCACAAATGGGTGGAGCGAGGCAAGTATCGACCCGATTGGGGGTGTTGTTGTGGGAGGAATTTACCACAAGTTCTAGATTTTAGCGATTTAGAAGATAAAGCAGGGGAGTAGAGTGGGCAAATTATGAAAGTAATACCATTTGATCTCGAATCATGTGCATGTGCCCACCCTACAAGAGCGAACACTTTGCTTTAACCCAACCAACAATATAGGTGATCGCATGCCGTAGGGTAGTCGGGTAGGGTGGGCAAATTATGAGAGTTTGGCAATTTCATCAGGAATCATGTGCATTTGCCCACCCTACAAGATCAGCGATCGCACTGCTTTTTGGGGACTTGATGATACACAACCCGGGGGCCCCTATTTTATTTGTTGAGTACATCTTTCAGGTTTTTTACTGCGAACATACCCAGTCCGATTCCTAATCCTATCCTTTTGTAGATTAAGGGCTTATTTGCATACATCATTATGTTCGCATACCCGAATCCTCCATACATAGCTGCACTGAGATAATCCTCTTTCTTAAGGTATTTCGGGATTTGAACGAAATCTGCAAATGCACCTGCCAAGGGCGCTATTTTCAAAAGTTTCTTATATAGGGTACCATTGTGCTCCATAAGATGCATGGTTTCTCCTATTCCTTCTGTGATGTACATTAAACCAGCCATTGAATTAGTGTATGTGCCTAGGTTTAATTCACCATTTTTGGCATACTCTTTTGACGCCATCCCAAGTTTGCTAATTCCCATAAGAAAAGCCGTCTTCCTTGCGAATAATGTGGCTTTAGTATTATGCTCCCAGAGATTAGCGACCCCATTAAAAAACAAGCCGGTATTGTAACTAAGGTCTAAGGGATCTGTATCCGCTTGCTGTATGTCTTTTTCGCCATTCCTCTGTATTGGTGGACTAACGTGGGCACTTTTTGGTGATTTCTGTACAGCCTTCGATTGAACGGACATGACCTTCGTGAAAAGAAATTGAGCTTTCATGCCCATTTCATTAGCCTCTTTCTCCAAACCGGCTTCTTCGTTTACTTTCACCCCTCCTTTCAATTGCATGGTGGGCATCACTCTACCCTGCTTCTGCTGCACCACATGCCACGCCTCATGGGGCAAATGCTTCTCCTGCCCCGGCCCGACATGGATCTCAGTCCCCTGTGCATACGCCAATGCCTGCAATTGTGCCGGTTTGACCGAGTTGTAATGCACCCTCACATCATCCATCGAGTAGCCAGAGAGGTTCTCTATTCCTGCTTTGAGTCGATCAGGCAAGCCAGTTTTGTTTTCATAATCCCTCCTCAATGCCCTCATGCTTTCGCCATAGGTCAACGTATCCCCCGTCAACGGTTGTGCTGCTCGCTGCACCATATTCCTTTTCGGCTGCACTACCATTTGCCCACCGTGATTCGCCCCTTGCCTGCTTCTATCTCCCGGCTGTCCACAAGACAACTTTGCTTGCAGCCCCATCTTATACCTTCCCGTGTCGGGCTGGTATTGTCCTGATTCTAAGGTGCGCATCACCTTCGCACTGATACTTCCCCATTCCCCCACCGCATCTTCGGCGTTCCACTCCCTTTCCTCTGCTTCCAAAATATCACGATAACCATTCCGTCTGGAGTCTTTCTTATTTTGATCAAATGACACTGAAGTAGAGTGAGAATATTTCGGTTTATAGGTATGAGTAGTGCGCATAGCTATTTCTTTTTTCCTTGTACCCTATTAGAAAACAATATCAGTCGATCCATCCGTCTTCCAGGAGCGCGACATGACACCCCTTTCTCAAACCAACTGGTATCACTCTAATCTTAGTTCTCTGTTTCAAGAAATCGATCGAGTTCGTAACTATTTAGAAAATTACATAGAAGGTAAAGAAAATCAACAAATCGTTACTGAAATTGTTGACGATAGTTCTGCCCTGGCTCAACTTTGTAACAACTTCCATCTAACCCCAATTGAAAGGGATATCCTGCTAATGTGCGTGGGCCAGGAAATAGAACCTATGTTCCAGTCCTTGTTTGCCAAAGCCCAAAAAAATCATCCTCACAAAAACTATCCTACAATAAGTTTAGCTCTTGACGCCCTGCCCGGACCCAGTTGGCATGTCCTTTCTCCCCAAAGCCCTTTACAATACTGGCAACTGCTCCAGATTGAACCAGGTTTAATCCTAACCAAGTCCCCCCTAATAATTGACCAGCGTATCCTCTGCTTTCTGTTAGGAGAATATGCCATAGACCAGCAATTAGCAGGCAAGATCACTCCCCTACCGCCTCAGACCAACCCTCTTATAATGCCATGCTCTCAGTTAAGTATAGGGTCGCAATTGATCAGCATTTGGTCTGGCAGCGAGGGGAGAAATAGCTATCCCGTGGTGCAATTATCTGGGTCGGAGCGTAGCACTAAATACCAAATTGCCTCCGCCACTTGTATGGGTTTGGGGTATAGTTTACATACTCTCGAACCTGCCGCTCTGACCACCAAGCCCCAGGAAGTATACCAACTCGCGAAGCGTTGGCAAAGGGAAGCAATACTAAGCAATAGTGTCCTGTTGATTGACTGGGATAGTTATAATTTTACCGAGCCTGGGCGGGAGTATGCTCTGAGCCAATTTATTGATAGTAACAATACTCGTTTAATCCTCAGCAGCAATGACAGAAAAATTGACTGTCAGCGGACTGTTATTAACCTAGACATCCCTCCATTGAGCCACCAGGAACAATATGACCTGTGGGAAAGCCATATAGGGTCAGCAGCAGCCGAACTTAACGGTCAAATTGAGCGCATCGCCGTACAGTTTAACCTCAGTAGTGCTAGTATTCAAGCCGCCTGTGATCAATTCAAAATTCAAAATTCAAAATTCCCACAAAATCCCGGATCTAGCCCCAAGAGCGCCCTAACCCACCCCTACCCCCTCCCAGGAGGGGAACCTGGGGGAAACAGATTTCAAAGTCCCCAAAGAACAAACAGCGAAGCCTCCTCTGGTTTCCCCCTTTTTAAGGGGGACGGAAGGGGGATCTCGGATAATGGGGGCAAAAATCTCAGAGACGAAACCCACCAACCCACTCAATTATGGGATTTCTGCCGCCAAATCAGCCGTAATCAATTAGAACACTTAGCGCAACCGATAAATGCTACGGCTACCTGGGAGGATCTGGTATTACCAACCCCACAACGGCTGCTTCTAAGCGATATTGCCACTCATCTCAGATACAAGTATAAAGTCTATCAGGAATGGGGTTTCGCCCAAAAAGGCCATCGGGGTTTGGGCATCAGCGCCCTATTTTACGGTGCTAGCGGTACTGGTAAAACCATGGCAGCAGAAGTATTAGCCAACGAATTTCGCCTGGATCTTTATCGCATCGACCTAAGTAGAGTAGTCAGTAAATATATTGGTGAGACCGAAAAGAATCTGCGGCGGATCTTTGATGCTGCTGAAACCGGAAGTGCTATTCTGCTGTTTGACGAAGCCGATGCCCTGTTTGGTAAGCGTACCCAAGTTAAAGACAGTCACGACCGCAACGCAAACATCGAAGTCAGCTATTTGCTGCAGAGAATGGAAGCCTATCAAGGTTTAGCTATTTTGACCACCAATTTCCAAAGCGCACTCGATAGTGCCTTTGAGCGCCGCATTCGCTTTGTGGTCGAGTTTCCGTTTCCCGGACCCGAAATCCGTACCCAAATTTGGCAACGGATTTTTCCGACTATGACACCTACCCAAAACTTAAATTACCAGAAACTCGGTCAACTCAAAGTAGCAGGCGGAAATATTCGCAATATTGCCCTAAATGCCGCTTTTTTGGCCGCCGCCGCCGATGAAGCCGTGAACATGGAACTAATCTACGAAGCCACAAAACGGGAATATCAAAAGTTGAAGAAAATGTTGACAAACGAAGAGATTGAAGGCTGGTTTTAGTTGTGGGGAGTTAATGGGAATCGGGAATCGGGAATCGGGAATCGGGAATCGGGAATCGGGAATCGGGAATCGGGAATCGGGAATCGGGAATGGGGAGGTAGTAGGGTGGGCAAATGCTGACCCTCTGACAACAATATCTCGAATCCTGTCGATTTGCCCACCTTCCCTGACCGGCTGTGGGGTTTGGTGGGCAAATGCTGACCCTCTGACAACAATATCTCCAATCGGGTCCATTTGCCCACCTTCCCTGACTGTGGGGTTTGGTGGGCAAATGCTGACTCTCTGACAATAAGATCTCGAATCGGGTCCATTTGCCCACCCTACAATAACTTAATTTTTAATTTTTAATTTTTAATTTTTAATTACTCAAACCGTTTGAGCCTCATTAATATAAAAAGGATAAACCAGGTTAAACCTAGAATTAGTGACTCGCACCGTATAGGTAATACTTATTAACAACAATCCCTCTATTTCACTGTCCTCTATAGTTATCTCCTCTACATCTATACGATGCTCATGGTTCAACAGAGCATCAGAAATCGTGCCTCTTATTCCCGTAATTAAGCCTTGAGTAATTTCCTCAAACAGAAACTGACTCAATTCGCAACCAAAATCAGGCTGCATAATCCTTTCCCCTGGACGAGTTGACAGGATAATTTCCAGACTTTGGACAATATCCTCTTCATCAGAAACCATCTCAACCGTTCCTGTATCCTGGTTGAATGTAGGGGGAAAACTCCATCCTGTCCCTAAAAAAGAGCTGTTTTCTTCCATTTGCCTCTTGCCTCTTGCGTTAATAGTCTTTGTAGGGTGCGTTAGCTTTTAGCGTAACGCACTATTGTATCGAATTTGTGCGTTAGCGACATCGTAACGCACCCTACGGACTTGATTTTAAATTTTGAATTTTGAATTAAAAAAATTTGGTGGACAAATAATGTACCTCTGACCATGTAATCATAAATCATCGACCTTTGCCCACCCTACAATAACTTAATTTTGAATTTTAAATTTTGAATTTTGAATTTTGTTTTATTCAACCTTCTCCTTATCGGTCAATTTATTGACTAGGTTTTCATGTTCCGGTGATTTTAATCCCTCCTGTAAAATGGCTAATACTTGGGCTAAGTCTCCGGTAAGTAAAGCGTCTTGGGCTAACCATAACCCAGGGAAGTAGTCACTACAGATAATGCCTTTATCATTCGGTTCTAGTTTAATATATTTTCCTTCCCTTAACCGAAACCAATCAAGTTCTCCGTCATAAACCCGCCAAACTAAATATTCTTGAACTTGATTACGTCGGTAAGCTTTTAATTTATCATTTAAATCAATAGAGGCCGTACTTGCTGCTATTTCTACGATTAATTCTGGCGCACCTTCTACATAGCCGTCTTCACTAATCCTTGATTGTCCATCTACCGTTAGTCTTAGTAAAGCATCCGGTTGAGGTTCATTGTCGGCATCTAGACGTACAGTCGCATTATCTCCCACTTCTACCCCTGGTGTAGCTGACCAATATGTACCTAACCAAGTCATAATACGAGCATGGGGATTAGCATGTTGGGTCATTCTTAAAGGCGATGCCATATAAACAATTCCTTCAATTAATTCCGCTTTTTTGACATCAGGCATCTGTGCATAACGCTGTTCAAATTCTTGCCTAGTTAGTTGATCTCCACTTTCAAGAGGAGGAATTGTAGTTTTGGGTTTTAATATGGTTTGAGACATGGTTTTTTTAGCAGTACTGACTTTGGCTTTTAGATTAGGATACCTAAATTGCTCAAAGGGAACAGGGAACAGGGAACAGGGAACAGGGAAAAATCAATTTAAATGCGCATTAGCTTATTACTAACACACCCTCGGGATTTTGGTGGGTTACGCGATCGCGCTTCGCACCCTACGGACTGTTGCCTTTTGCCTCCCTCTTGCCTCTTGCCTCTTGTATGCATGCCTCTTGTATCATGTCAGGATAATTACCCTTAATCAAAATCTCCCCCATCTCCCCATCTCCCCATCTCCCCATCTCCCCATCTCCCCACCGTTGCCTCAATTAATATCCACTCTCTCGCCTTTAATCTTGATATATTTACCCTCCATCACAAGGTCCTTACTTGATTTTATTTTAATTCCTTGATTATCCATCGTGATTGTATTACCATTTTCATCTTCCAATTTAATCCCTTTATCCTGCTCGGATAATTTTAAGGTATTGCCTTTGGATGTACTAATTTCGATTAACTTATTTTCATCATCAAATATAATTTTTAGGGATTCTTTGGTAACTATTCCTTTTTTATTATTTTCCTTGGTTACTGTTAAACCTGCTGGTAAAGCATTTTTAACACTATGCACTGCTCCTAGAATTATGGCTTGTCTAGGGTCATCATTGATAAAACCGAGAATAACCTCATCCCCGGTTTCTGGTCTAAAGAAAATACCCCTTTTATTACCAGCCTCAACGGAAGCTAATCTTGCCCAAACAATACCATCTTTTTCAATTGAGGGGATTCTGACTTTTACCCTAAACTGTTTTTCTGGATCCGCTTCATACTTATCCACAATCCCAATTTGCAACCCATGAATAGCTGGAATCAATCCCGCCACTGGTGTATCAAAAATATCATTATTTTGTTGATAAAACCAGCTAGCTGACAAGCCAAATTGTACATACGTTTGCCAGCCTTGTCTACTAAATTGATGTCGAATAGCCGTTACTAAAGTTTTGCCATTGAAGCGCTTTCCTATTCCATCAATTTTTATTATATCTCCTGGTTTAATATCAGCAAATCCAGGTAAATTGAAGCGACCTTTAAACAGTGACAGACGACTTTTTTGTAACTTGGCATCTGCCCAAGCTTTTACTTCCTGGTCATCTAAGGGAGCTAAACTAATTAATTGATAGTTATCTGCACCAATGGTTTTTGCTAATTCATCTCCTTTTAAATTACCCTGATCTAGAGAAAACTCTTTGGCTTTTTGTGATTGTAATAATTTCTGTGTTTTGATATCCCAAGCTGTACTTTCTACCGACGCTTTCTGATCGCAAATATCAGCTTCCATTTCAAACTGGTAAATTTCATCTTTGCCATACTCAAAGGTATGTTTTGGTTTCCCCTTTAGATTAGGCTCGACCCCAGTAATTTCGCCATCATCAACTAAAACCCACAGACCATTGACATCCCCACGAGATAAAATGAAATCCCAGTCAGTGCAGTAATATTGCACCATTTCCTTATGCTTTGGTTTAGTTACAGCAATAGATTTGACTGTTAACCCCCCAGTTTTGATGACTTTGTCGATAATATCCTTGTCTGTCATATCTCGAAACACAGCACTTTTTCTTTGGGTGGTTAGTTTGTATGCTGCGTCTTTTAAATCAACAGTGAGCAGAGAACTATAGCGATCGGCTTGCACACAGTGTCTAACTATAATTCCCTTAAAAACTGTTGCTTCCTTTTGTTTTTCCCCTTCATAGCGAAGCTTTATTTCAATTTCTTGGCCTGGTTTAAAAAACTCCGTGTTGCTAATAGGAAATTCTTGTTTTGCCGCCTCACCATCTAATAAAATTATTTGAGCTATCGGGATTTTATTCACCTCTTTGATAATGTCAATCGACATGAGGTTGTATTCTGGGTTCATTACTTCCCCAGTATCACTCAAAATTGTTGCTGTGACGACACCACTCATTTTTTTTTTACTTCTCTATTGGCGGTAAGTTGATAGTTGTTCCGGTTTTTAACTTTCTGAAGTTATTGACATTATTAGCACGGGCAAGCTGGATATAATAAGCCGAGTCACCATATACCTCTTGAGCCATCAAAGCCAACTTATCTCCAGCTTTTACTGTTTTAGTATGGGTGAGATCGGGTGAGCTTTTATTTTCTAGTTTAATTCGCTTGGAATCTTCTAGATCACCTTTAAAAACGGTATCTAACTCAGCTCGTATCGGTTGTCCGCTACGGTTGAAAAGTGTATACTTAACATTTACAGATTCGAGACGACAATCAAAAATTAAGTCTCCCCATTCAATTTTGAGATATTTAGGCTCATGGATTTTTCCATCCATAAATGTTGTTAGCTTCAGAAAGCGGTCTACTTGCTTGTAAACATCTCTCGTCCCTAAAAGATTGCCAAGTAATGAAGCTCCTGCAAACCCTAAACCTCCATAATCTGCTACTCCTGTGTCATCTAAAATTAACTTGAGGGACAAATTCCTGGGTTTGCTGAGAGTATATTTTGCTTCGCGTCCACGGGTATTAATACCCTGCTTATTTTGATAAACATTCTCGTATTTTAAGGAATAGGATTCCGGATTAAACATGACTTCAAAGGTATCTTCTCCCTTTCCAGTCCGTTTTCCATCTTTATAAACACGAATCTTCAGCTTTTCTAATTTGAAAGGATTTTTTAGCATAGATTTACCTTATCTCTCTTTTTTCCGATCCAGTATCTTCAGTACCTGGGCGACACAAGCAGCAATTATTTCCTCTTTTTGTTCAGACTTTTCTCCCGTCTGGTAATCTAAATTATGATCTTCACTATTTCCATTATCACTATTTCCATGCTTAGACTCACTATTATCCACAATGTTGGCACGAATAATTAATTCTTTGATTTCCACTGGCATAGCTAAATCCTCACACTTTGAAATCTTGCATAGGCTAATTCCATCGTATCTATAACCACAGCATTGGCATTAGCATCTAGGTCAGATGTCGTCCATTTGACTGGATAAGCTCTCTTAAATAACCAACTAGAAACAGGAGCAGTGTTTTCATTAAGCAAAATGACTAAGACATTGCTGGGAGCAAATTTCATGGTACTCATAGCAACGTTAAACTCTATATTCAGAGGAGAGCCAATCACCATTCCTCTTTCTAAAACCAGATTATTATAGGTAACCTGATTAGGCAAACGATGTCTGAAAATATTTTCACCCCCTTCACGGATGTCCGTTGTGCTTATTTCCGCAGAAATTCCCGATACCTTTTGAAAGCGAATATCTAAGGGATTAGGCACAATTCCAGCAAGGAAAAAGACGACCATAAAATTAAATCCAACCGGGGGATTTTCAGTCAAAGTAAGTTCCGGAATGGGGAAATTATCTGCCATCACTTACAGCGGTTTTCAATTCAGGGAGCAGGGAGCAGGGAGCAGGGAGCAGGGAGCAGGGAGCAGGGAGCAGGGAGCAGGGAGCAGGGAGCAGGGAGCAGGGAGCAGGGAAGTCTAATGATTATAATGGAGGGTTATTAACCTTGAGAGTATTAGCCATTAGTTCTAAACTTTCAATAGCCACTTCATTGCTAGTGGCATTAAATGACGGTGCATCTAATTTCTTAGGGAAAGCATTTATAACTTCCCAGGATACAACTGGTTCACCTGACTCGTCTAACAATTCAATAGTAATATCTCGCTTTTCGACAGTATTGAGCTTAATCGTGTTAAACCAATCAAATAAATAGCTGTCTCCTCTGACAATTCCTTTCTGTAGGGTTAGGTTAATGGGTGTGTCTAATCCTGGCATGTACTTTGCCCCTTCTTTATAACTCAGGCCATCTCGATAAGTAATCGTTTCAAATTCAATGCTTAATCCCGATACCTCTGAGAAAGCATAGGAATTATCTCCAGCGATGGTGACTCGGTAATAAAATACGGGAATTGGATAAGTATTTTTGATTTGTTCTACTGTGTCTGCCATGATTTATTTATCCTTAATTACTTTAGGTTTAGTTTAAGCATTCAGCATTCAGCTATCAGCTTAAGCGCTACGCGCACGCTACGCGAACAGCTAATGCGCGTAGCGCAATCGGTGCTTTTGAATAAAATAAGCTGACCACTGACCGCTGACCACTGACCACTGACTGCTGACCACTGACCACTGACCGCTGACCGCTGACCACTGAATGCTTACAATTTTGAATTTTGAATTTTGAATTTTGAATTTTGAATTTTCAATTCCCCCTATGCTTCCTGTAATTTATGGGAGAATTTCAGGATAATGAACTCAGCCGGACGAACTGCTGCCAGACCAATTTCCACAATCATCCGTCCTTCTAAAATGTCCTGTGCTCTCATGCTTTTACCCAGTCCGATATTAACAAAGAAAGCCTGTTCAGGAGTGCTACCAGCCAGGGCACCTTGTCGCCATAATCCCTCTAGATAATTTTCAATTAGGGACTTCACTTTCAGCCAGGTGATAGTGTTGTTAGACTCAAAGACCACAAATGCAGTGGCTTTCTGAATCGATTCTTCAATGAGATTGAACAGTCTGCGCACAGGGATATAGCGCCATTCATTGTCATTACCCGCTAAAGTCCTTGCTCCCCAAATTAAAGTTCCTTTTCCGGTAAAACTGCGAATAGCATTGATGGATTTACCAGCGGTGGGATCAACGTTGAGATTTTCCTGTTCCTCGTTGGTAATTTTTTCCGTAGGCGCAAGTACCGATGCCAAGCTGACATTAGCAGGTGCTTTCCAAACTCCCCTGTCCCGATCTACCCTGGCATATACCCCTGCTACGGCTGCACTTGGAGGTAAGATAACTCGCTGTTTAGCTAGTTCAGCCAAAATTTTGTTGTAGAGATCGGTGTTGTAAAGCGAGCTTTGTGGGTCGTTGTACTCAGTCAGCTTTGAATTAGTGGTTCCTCCACCTTGGTTAATAGTTACAGAATCGTCGGTGTAATAGTAGTTGAGTGATGTTTGGAGGTCGGGATAATAAGCTGCGCCATATTTTAAATATGCTGTACCAATTCCCTGTCGGAATTCATCAACTCCCCCTGTGCCTGTTCCGTCTGTTTTCTCTTTCAGAACGTCAAAAACAGCAAACCTATCTTTTAACTTATTGCATTGCATCAAAGCTTCTACACAAAGTCCGTAATAATCGGGATCACCTAAAGTTACCGCATCGGTAAGCATGATTAAAGTGGGTTCATCTTCTTTTTCTAAAGCTTTTAAGCCTTCTATAAAATGATCCTTTTGTTTAGGTTCGTTGTATTTACCCACTGAAACAATGTAACAACTGCCCCCACCGTTATCAAAATAAATCCGCAAGGCATAATACATTAAATAGTTAAGTGTGGGAGCGCTAATGGGTGCGATTACACCTGCGCTCTCTGTAACAGAAAACTCGCTTGCTTCAGCCTTACCAAACAAAGTTTCATAGTCAAGCAGTGAACTAATTCGAGTGGGTTTATTGTTTAATTGGCGGTCTATTCCATCTTTTTCTGTGTAACCGATAAAAGCTGGAATCGCTGTAGATACCTCAGCGACTGAAGGGGGAAATGTAGAAATTTCCTCGACATAAACATTGGGAGTTTTATAAGTTACCATGGTTCAATCCTTACGTTTCAATTTTTATAGGTATTTCAGGGCATTAATGACTTGAATTCCGTTATGATTAGGGGGATTAGGTAAATGGTCAATCCACACAGAGGGATCGCCAAGTTCATTCTTTTTCTTTATTAAAAGTTGAATGTTTTGTCTCCCAGCTTCCTGACAAGCAATTTCTGAGTCAGATTTAAAGCAATATTGTTGAGATTGAGTAAATTGTTGGTTAAGAGCAGAAAATATTGGATCTGTTTCTTTAGCGTCGGCACTCGTAGATCTAGTAAATTTAATTTCTGGTTTCCTGGTCGGATCTTTATCTTCAATCAAGAATTCATCGCCATTAGTTAACTGATCCGTTACCAGGTAATAGTACCACGGTTGTTTTTTGGCTTGAAAGGTGATTTTATAGTCACTCCCCTGATTCAAATCTTTAGACATGGAGGAGTTATTATAAATATCCACAATGCCAAAAATAGTTTGTACCCTGGGCACTTTTATGTAACACCATTGAGTATGAATTATATCTAAATCTGACGCTTTATTTTCATTATTATTTTCATTACTAAAATGATAACTAACATTATCAACGGGTTTCCAGTCAATATCTGTGAAATCTATAAAATCTTGATTTTTGAGTTTTAATATAAAAGTAAACTGCAAATTATCAGCAAGCTCTACCCAGGGTTTCTGTTCTGAATTTTCTGAATTTTCTGAATTTTCTGAATATACTGGGGTAATGACCACTATTCCGTTAACTTTATTCTTAACAATCAGACGATGACCCCTAAGTACCCTGCTACATTCAGGTGTTGGTTCAACACTTAAGTCCGGGCAGACTTTATCCCGATAATAGTCGTGAAGAATACTCAATTCAAAGAGTTGCTTATAACGCATAATCTAGATGACCCTTGGGTTTGAGTTTGGCGGCGATACTAGATTCTTGAACTACTAACTTCCCTATCAGTTACATCAGAGCCAATTTCCACCGTATCCCCATCGGCAAAGACAACCATTCTGACTTTATAAATGACTGAAGGCATATAAGACATGCCTAAACCAGACCAAACCTCTCTTTGTTCAGTAAAAGGCAAATTAACCAGTTCGATGGTCAATTTTTGGATCTCAGCACTGAGGGTTGGAGAGTTACGACAATCAAATAACCGATGACTTTGAAAGTATTTGATAATTAGGGACAAAAACTTTAAAGATTGGCTGTAATTAGTAAAATTAGCAGCATAGAGAACGTATAAATTGAGGTAAAGATTAGGGTTGTTTTGCTGCTTCCCCCCCTGATTAGGCATCCTGTCATAGGCAGCACCAGAACGAAAGGTATAGTCTTCTTCTAAGTTAACTAATAAGGTAGTAATGGCATTCTCTTCTAAGGAAACTTCTTTCCCGTTGCGATCCTGAAGAAATAAGACCTCAAAAGCCTGACCTCCGGTTTTTACTCGGATGTAGCTGTTGAGTTGTTCCTTAAGAAACGAGAGAACATGTTCCAACATAGCTAGTATCTATCCCGCCTAATAATTGGAGGATAATCTTGACAAGAAGACTTTGATACTCCCGTCGCTAAATCGAAGATTATAGCGAGGGATTCTTAAGAGTATAAAACCCTATACGGCTGAACCAAACAGCCTCTAGACCCTCCGATAAAATCCTTGGGGTTACTTGTATGTTTATGATCAGCTTAATTCTATGCGACATAGGCTTTTCAGCTTGTCTTTTAATGCATATATTGGAACCTGAGAAAACTCTGATTGCTTCGTGTCCCTTAATCGTTTAATTTTGGGATTGTGATCGATAGCAATCTTGCTAATCGTGTAATCTTATCCTAACAAAAATAGGCAAGATACGCTACAAATTCATTCTCCAATTCCCCTACCGCTAAGTCTTCGACTATAACGGGAGTACCCTTGGAGTTGAATGATGGAATAGGGAAATACCTTTTCTATACTTCTAACTGCCACCAAAATAACACTAACATGAAAAACAAAGAAAGAGAGCAAATCCATAAAAATGAAATATATCGTAATATTTTTCGGGATTTTCAACAATGAAATATATCGTAATATTTTTAGGAATATTCAACTCGGATTATTTTTCGTAAGCATTCAGCCGTCAGCAGTCAGCAGTCAGCCGTTGGCCAATGGCTGATAGCTGAATGCAAGGCAATTGCTGAATCTTCCCATGAATAGGAGTGGGGTGGGCATCCTGGCCGTCTGGGAATTGTAACGGGCAAGATGCCCATTCCACCAACATGCCCATTCCACCAACATGCCCATTCCACCAACATGCCCATTCCACCAACATGCCCATTCCACCAACATGCCCGTTCCAGCAAGATGCCCGTTCCAGCAAGATGCCCGTTCCACCAAGATGCCCGTTCCACCAAGATGCCCGTTCCAGCAAGATGCCCATTCCACCAAGATGCCCATTCCACCAACATGCCCGTTCCACCAAGATGCCCGTTCCAGCAAGATGCCCGTTCCAGCAAGATGCCCGTTCCACCAACATGCCCGTTCCAGCAAGATGCCCGTTCCACCAACATGCCCATTCCACCAACATGCCCATTCCACCAAGATGCCCGTTCCAGCAAGATGCCCGTTCCAGCAAGATGCCCGTTCCACCAACATGCCCATTCCACCAACATGCCCGGCATCCTGCCTGCCCGACAATCTAAGGAACAGGCAAGATGCCCGTTCCACCAACATGCCCGTTCCGCCAACATGCCCGTTCCACAAAACTCTTAAAATCATTCCATTATTAAGCAACGCCATCTCTATTGCCTGGTGGGCAGTTGGGTTTAGCCTAACGGGTATAGCCGTCCGCCCCCTTACTGCTTTTTAGGTGGGACTAATTTCTCTGAGGTTTCAATTAGGATTGGTATATATAGCGTTTGTATTTGAGTTGTGAATATAGGATTGATGGGAAAAGGGAGCAGGGAGGAGGGAGCAGGGACTGTAGGCCACGCGGGGCGCGTTCGGAGCAGTAGGAAAGAGCTTGGATGATTTTTTGGTGTTCTTAAAAATCAGCAAGATTGTTCATGACCTATTTATAAACCCTATATATAGGTATCCTAATTGAATTGTGAGAATTTGTGATGCCCTATTCCCTACTCCCTACTCCCTACTCCCTACTCCGTACTCCCTACTCCCTACTCCCTGTTCCCTTTGCTATAGATTACCAAATGTAAACTTTCCCGGATTGCTCAACATGACAACTATAACCACAGAAGGATTATACACCTTTGAAGAATACCTCAACTATGATGATGGTACCGACAACCGCTATGAATTGGTGGATGGGAGGTTAGAAATCATGAATCCACCAACCTTTAGGCATCTGCTGATTGCTAAGTTTATTGAACAAGTATTGGAAGCAGAAATTAATCGTTTGGGTTTGCCTTGGCTGTGTTTTAAAGAAGCAGGAATTCGGACAGGATGGCGCAAGTCACGGCTAAGTGATGTCTATGTGGTAACCAAAGATCAGGTAATGGCATTGCTAGATCACTCAGCAGTATGTGATACTCCTCCATTATTAGCAGTAGAGGTGGTGAGTCCTGATTCTGTTAAGCGAGATTATCGTTACAAACGTTCAGAGTATGCTGCCTTGGGAATCATTGAATATTGGATTGTTGACCCCCCGAAGAAAAAGGTTTCACTGCTGGTGTTAGAGGAAGGGTTATATCAGGAAACAGTGTTAACTGGAAATCAACGGTTAACATCACCTACGTTTCCTGAGCTGATGTTAACCGTTGAGCAAGTTTTGACTGCTGGTAATTTAAACTAAGTTGTTGTGCATTTAAAATGCACAACAGCAAGGCAGAAGGCAGAAGGCAGAAGGCAGAAGCGATGCATCGCTGTTCCCGACTCCCGACTCCCGACTCCCGACTCCCGACTCCTAGATTGCTATAATGATTCATAAATTTGATGTTCTCGGTTGATAAAAATATCAGCTAATATCTGATAAGCTTCTGTCCAAGCTGCTATCATTTCCTCTGTCGCCGCTTCATGCAACACATCCTTCATCGCTTGTAGTAAACTCTCTCCCACAATGGGATATTGTTCTGGTTTAACATGGGTTTTTACATGACGATGAGCAATCACCTCAACCATGGATTTTAAAGCCTCCATATTATCAATTTTGGTAGCATAACTATAGACTGCTGTAGCTAACTTAGCTGGTTGAGAACCATTGGCTTGAGCTGACATATCAAACTGTGCTTTTACCTCTGGATGGTTGTGAAACATGATTTCATACATCCGAGTAGTAATTTGCTTACCATGCTTTTTGAGGAGGGGAGCTGTTGACTTGATGATATCTATAGTTTCTTGGCTAACCTGATTCACCGGTTTAGGCTTTTCCGAGAGGGTTAGCACAAATTTCAGATTCTCTTGGGCTTGTAACCTATGAGGTGCTTTAGCAGGTATAAAGATAAAAACTCCTGCTTCTAAGGTAATCTCTTTCTGGTCTAAGGTCAGAATTCCTTTCCCTTCAATGACCGTGATTGCGGCATTACGAGGTGAACTATGCTCGTCAATTGCTGTACCTTTTGCCAAACAAAATAGGGTGTATTGGCAATTGTTATCCTTGAGCAAAACTTTGCTAATCATCCCTGTATCTGGATAGTCAGCTAATTTTTGTAGGGAAGTGCTAAACGATGTGTTTGCTGTAGCGATCGCATTAACCATTATCTTTTCCTCATCACAACTTTAGAAAGTTCTAAGATTTGGAAATATCTCTGAACTCGTTGGTACTTTTACTGTGACAGAAATAGTTCGCGCTGTCCTTGAGCTAGCTCATAAAGGAAGTAAAAGCAAAGGGAGTCGGGAGTCGGGAGCGGTGCGACCCGTGGCGAATTTAATTCGCCTACGGAAAGCGCACCGAGGGAGTCGGGAGTCGGGAACAAAAATTCTCACAATTCCTACACGGATCTCTAAAATTGTTCATCATAGAGCGGTTTTCATAACTATGAGGTACACATAATTTTTTACCTGCTCCCTGCTCCCTGTTCCCTGTTCCCTGTTCCCTGTTCCCTGTTCCCTGTTCCCTGTTCCCTGTTCCCTGTTCCCTGTTCCCTGTTCCCTGCTCCCTGTTCCCTGCTCCCTGTTCCCTGCTCTCTACCGAATTCAGAAATACTATAACTATCAAACACTCTCAAAGGACTGGTAGGCATGGTCTCATCGATAGAACAATTAGCTCAAGTCTGGGTGCTGAAAGACCTAGAAACCTCAGCGCTAGAGAATCTTCAGCCTTATACCAAAGTACGGACTTATTTGCGGGATGAGATTGTGATCTACGAGGGCGATCGCCTCCCCTGCCAACTCTATGCCTTAATCAAGGGAACCCTGCAAATTAAAAAAACCGGGACGAGTGGTAAAGAAAGCCTTTTGCGCATCATCCCTGAGGGGGATATTTTTGCGGCTCCGGCAATTTTTGGTAATGGTATTGCTCCGGCAACAGTTATTTGTCAGGTGGACTCCCTAGTGCTAACCATAGAACGAGAGGCGCTGTTAGAGACCATTCGCCATACCCCAGAAGTAGCGTTGCGAATCCTGGAAGTCTTTAATCAACGCCTGCAACAAATTCATAACACGGTACATGGACTAATTTCTGAAAGGGCAATTGTACGACTGGTGCGTCTGCTGCAATACTATGCAAGTCGCTATGGAACTGAGTCTGTTGCTCAGGGAGACTCCTTAAATATCAACCTTCCGTACTATCAAATTGCTCGCAGTATAGGTATAACCTATGAAGAATGCGTGCGTTTGTTCAAAAAGATCAATTCGATACAAACAGTAGTTACCTACAAGCGGGGAGGCAAAATTATTATCAATGACTGGCAGCAGTTAGATGCGATCGCGGACAACGAAGGATGAAAAGACTAGGGAGTAGGGAGTCGGGAGCGGTGCGACCCGTGGCGAATTTAATTCGACGACTGTAAGCGCACCGAGGGAGTCGGGAATCGGGAAAAAATCCTGTGTACCTCGTTTGTAGCTCGTTACTATGAGAAACGCGCTGATTGCAGGAATTGCTATAGCTTCCAACCCCTTCCATAACCATGTCTAAACCGTAAAGTCAGCGTGGGATGAATGCACCGTCGAAAGTTTTGTTAATTATGAATCTTTTTGCTCAGTTTGTGACTCCTCCGCTTCTGATGTCGGATTATTCATCTCGTCTTTGAAGCCTCTGAGGGTTTTCCCTAGGGCGCTGCCGATTTCAGGAATCTTCTTCGGTCCAAAAATCACAACTGCCACAACACCAATAATCATAACTTCCGGCCATCCTAAACCAAACATACCAATTTTCTCCAAACTCCTGTTAACTTTGAATTAACCGATACTTTTTAGCTACCAGAGTCTACCAAAGGCAAATTATGGCTCGCCAATGCAAGCTGTTCACGAAGTGTCGGCTTTGCCGAATCACTCAGCCAGGGTGTATCTACCAAAGCCCGCAGAAAAATTCCACGAGCACCATTGATGTCTCTATCCATCATCTGGCCATCAAGTTTTGACTTGATGATTTTACTGCCACCAATATTAATTAGTTCACCAGTCCAGCTGACGGTTTTACTGGTATAAGCTTCGCAGACATCAACAACAACTTTCCCAGTTTCGGTTGCTTTATGCTTAAGGAACTCTTTAAACCGATAATGGGCAAAAGAGAGCATATTACGAACCGTTTTAGATCTAATTTTCCTGTTATGCTTTTTGGACATTTTAGATGTCTCAAATGTGGGAAGCAATATTACGTCAAAATTGTCAACCAGAAACCTGGCAGCCTTATGATGTAACTCGTTTATCAGGTTCTGGATTCTAATTATTGTCCGCCTGGCAGCTTTCCTCATTCGATACTTTGTCTTGCCTTTAGCTTTGCTGATTTTTGAGATCAGGTTATCTAAATGTTGACAAAGTCTTTGAATTCTAGAAAAGTCGCCATGGCCAATTTTCCCAACGGAAGTCTCGCTAAAAAATGTCAAGAAAGTCCTAACACCAGGATCTAAAGCAACCACTCTACCTTGGTTTTCGGTTTTAACTTGAGTTGTTTCATGGGGAACTACTAAATAATAGTTCCCGTTGGTGCTAGTCAATCTACAATCGCATATATTGCCGGGAAGTGTCTCAGCAAAGGTTAACTCACCTAACTTTGTGTGGTAAATACCTTTAACCGAGACAGCTGACTTAGGAATATAACAAGACTGAACGGGGTTTTTGCGAGATCTAAATCTAACCCGATTAATTTGTCCAGTTTTCTTATACTTTTTTTTGGCCTCCCTAACAGCAGTGCAGGCATCCTTAATCGCTATAGATTTAATTTGATAAGGCACTGCCTTACACCACTCGGGGAGGTCATTCAATATATCAGTTTTAATGGCTTTCCAATTTGCTTTGACTTCGCCATTTTCTAAAATTTTGACGGTCTTGTTAAAAACGTAACGGGAGACTCCAAACCACCGACGAATCATTGATCTCTGTTCCTTATTTAGGAACACTCGCATCTTCGCTGATTTTTTTACCGTATTTTCTGAGGCCGTGGACTCGGCAGGAGAAGACATGAATGATGGAGAGAAGATCTGCGGTAAGTTCTGATTCTGGGCAACTTTCAGGGTTGTCGAGAACCAAGATCTTTCCACCGTTGAGACTGACCAAGTACTCAAAGAGTTCAAACCCGAATCGGGTAAGTCTGTCTCGACAGGCAACAACAATTGTGAGTTTATCTCCACGCATAAGTCGTTCCAGTATGGCTCGAAGACCTTTCCTTTTATAGTTGAGTCCTGATCCGATGTCTTTGATGATTTCCGCTTCCGGGAAGAGGTTGTGCATGTAGGCGATTTGCCTGGTAAGATCGTCTTTTTGCTTACTGCTACTGACTCGGCAGTAACAGATAGTGGCCGGTTGTCTCGGTTTTCGTTTCCCCAGGCTAAGCAGGCTTTGTGTGTCAAAGAGCCTGTTTCCACTTGGGGTTCGTTCGCATTTGATAGTGCCATTATCTGCATACTTCCGAAGAGTGTTCTTAGAGAGTCTCGTAAGTTCGACCGCCTTACGGAGTGGTACTAATGTCATGGCTCTATCCTACCATTTTTTGGTATTATCTGGTAGGATGTGTGACAATTTTACTAACTTTATACTTGCCCTACTTCACGGCAAAGCCAAAAAATTCTCTAACAAATCTACTTTACGGTTTTACCAGGCGCACAATCAACCTAAGTCAATCTCGGTCGCCCACTCAATGTAGTGATTTTCGGGCGGGCAGGATGCCCACCCCACTCACCTTCATCCGAAGATTCAGCAATGCCCCGCTAGTCCATGCTACTAGCAAGGAATTTTATGCGATCGCAAACAAAATCCTAGATCCAATCCCAGCAGTAACAAAGTTTTGTGTAGCGCTAAAGGATTGCCCATGGCAAGCTGATATCCTAAGCTTATCCGAAGTCCATACTAGGATATCTTGCTGCAATTGATGGTGACCGATAAGGTGAGAAGATAGAGGTCGAAGGATGAAGGAGGAAAGATAAAGTATAAAAATATACCATTTGCAAAGGTTACAATCAATGCAATGGTTGATACTTCAAGTCTTGCATGCCTTTTATCTTTTGCCTACCCCTTTTCTTAAAGGGGATAATGGGGGGAGAACCCATCCAACCCTTTTGTCTGCAAGCCTGTTGCCTCAATTTTACCCATAGCCTTTAAGTGTTAAGGAATGTCAACCACTTCCACGCCATCCCTAAGAACCCAACAAAACCCTCTGTGCGCTAAGCTGGCGGACTGTATTGAGTCGAACTGGCGGCGCTACTTCGACCTTTCGATCTATGATTTACCAGCCGAGTTAGGCTACGTACAAGGACGGCTTGAGGGAGAGAAACTGACTATCGAAAACCATTGCTATCAGACACCTCAGTTTCGGAAAATGCACCTGGAATTGGCAAAAGTAGGTGAGATGTTGGACATTTTACACTGTGTAATGTTTCCTCGTCCAGACTATGCTCTGCCCATGTTTGGCTGTGATGTGGTGGCAGCTAGAGGACAAATCAGCGCTGCGATCGCAGACCTTTCTCCACTCAACCCTAAACGTACCTTACCAGAAGCCTATCACTGTTCTTTAGAGAACCTACCAAAACCTGAGTTTAAACAGCCCCGTGACTTACCACCTTGGGCAGACATTTTTTCAGAATTTTGCATTTTTGTGCGTCCCAATGGTCCAGAAGAAGAAGCACAGTTCCTGGCATGGGTGGATGATTTATTACAGATTCACTGTGCCCATGCTGCTAATGCCCTACCGGTCTCTAGAGAAAAGCAAGCAGAAATTATTGCTAGTCAACACTATTATTGCAGCAAGCAGCGCCAGAATGACAAAACCCGGCGGGTGCTTGAAAAAGCTTTTGGTGTTGAATGGGCAGAGAACTATATGACCTCGGTACTATTTGACTTGCCAGTATCTTGATACTTAATCAATCGTAAAGCTGATTAGTTTGCTGATTAGTTTAGGGATGGAGCAATGGATGATAGCGGTTCTCATATTAATGAGGTACACAGGATTTTTTTCCTGTTACCTGTTCCCTGTTAGCTGTTCCCTGTTCCCTAAAATCCACAACTTGTATACCTCACCTATTTGAGAAATACTATAGTAAGGCACGATAATAATAAGTCGGCAAACTTTTTTAAGGGGATAGACTATGTTCACTAAACGTGACCTTCCCTCAGAGCAGGAACTGCTAAATTTCGCGAGACAGTACCCTGAACTAGATATAGCATCAGTGTTTACTTGTCTGTCGTTCCTGAAAACTACCACTGAAATCTACGAAGCGATTGACACTCATTTGGGTCGCTACGAGTTATCAATCGGTAAGTTTACTGTACTCATGCTATTACACAAAGCGGGTTCGTTAGGCTTGACTCCTTCCGAATGTGCTCAACAGGCTGGTGTTACTCGTGGGACGATCACAGGTCTGCTTGATGGTCTCGAACGTCAAGGGTTAGTTAAACGCCAGCCTCACCCAGATGACCGACGGATGCTTATGGTTCAGCTGACTCCAAAGGGTTGGCAGTTCTTGAAGGAAATGCTTCCCGACCACTTTAATCGGGTGACAGGTTTGATGGCTCACCTGACTGGCGCAGAAAAGAAAACCTTCGTTAAACTTTTAGCAAAGTTGCGAGCGGGAACCCCTGCTATGCACTCTGCTGAATTTCAGCTGACCCAGTAATAAGGGATTGGTCAAAAAATTTGTTAGCGGTGCTCATCTAGCCTTTACTTTATGCTAATTTTAATAGTAAGGAGCCATATAATATGGCACACAAGAGATCATCATGGCTCATATAACCCAATTGGGTTCATTGATAACGTAAACGTTGAACCTTGTTCATTGTTGATGGATTAACTAAGGATTAACTGTTGAGAAGTTGATATAACCGGAGGAGTCATGGAGCCAAAGATTGGCATAAAAGATCAGGGATTATCAAAGCCCCTAAGCCGTTGGGTGATTGTACTTGCTGGTGTTGGGATTCTGGCAACTGTGGTCGCTAGCCGATACAGTTTGGAAATGGTTCGTGAGCGCCCGCCAGAACCAGTGCCATCCCCCAGTACAACCCCAGCTATCCGAGCTGTAACTGCTCTAGGACGTCTCGAACCTGAAGGGGAAGTCATTCAATTAGCTGCTCCAACGACTTTTCAAGCACCAAGGGTGGCTCAGTTACTTGTTAAAGAAGGGGATAGAGTAGGTGCCAATCAATTGATTGCGATCATGGAAAATCGCGGACGCTTACAAGCGGATTTAGAACGGGCGAAAGCGGAGGTTAAAGTAAGCCGTGCGAACTTGGAGAAAGTCAAAGCTGGTGCTAAAAGTGGCACCATTGCTGCTCAGGAAGCTAAGATTAAACGACTAGAGGCAGAGTATCGGGGGCAAAAGGAGGCGCAACAAACTCGAATTGACCGTTTACAGACTCAGCTGCAAGAAACACAACAAGAAAAAGATGCCACAGTCAGGCGATTAGAGGCTCAGTTAAGGAATGTGCAAGCAGATTTTCAGCGCTATGACCAGTTAGAACGAGACGGTGCGATCGCAATTTCCGAATTGGACAGCCGCCGCCTAAACGTAGAAACCGCCCAAGAGAGCGTCAGTGAAGCCATAGCCAACCGCACCCAAACTATAAGCACCCTCAGGGAACAACTCAAAGAAGCTATTGTCAACCGCAACCAAACCCTAGCTGTGGTAGAAGCACAGATTAACGAAGCCAAAGCTACCCTCGAAGAGATTAAAGAAGTACGTCTAGTAGATATTACACAGGCTGAAGCGGAGCTAGAAATGGCTATGGCACAAGTCAAGCAAGCCGAAGCAGAATTAAAATTTGCTTACGTCCATTCTCCACTAGATAGTCAAATTTTGAAAATTAACACTTATCCAGGAGAAACCGTAGATCAAGAAAAGGGAATTGTGGAACTAGGGCAAACTGACCAAATGATGGTTGTTGCTGAAGTCTACGAAAGTGATATTGGTAAAGTCAAGCTAGGACAGAAAGTAACAATTATTAGTGAAAGCAAGGCATTTGAAGGTAAACTCAATGGCAGTGTAGTTAGAATTGGGCAACAAATTGACAAACAGGATGTTCTTGACACTGATCCAGCCGCTGACGTAGATGCCAGAGTTGTCGAAGTAGATATTCGTCTCAATCCAGAAGACAGCAAGACCGTTACTGATTTAACTAACTCCCAAGTCATCGTAAAAATAGTGATTAGTGATTAGTCAATCGCTTTGCTCCAATTAAAAATTATCAATTCAAAATTCAAAACTAACCTATAAATTAATTCGTGGGCTTGTATCCGGTGGAAACACTTACAAAGTATAAGGTTATTCATTTTTAATTTGGAATTTTGAATTAAAAAATAGTAATTAACCAGTAACTATTAATCATGAAAATACCTTTAGCATGGTTACAATTGAGCCATGAAAAAATGCGTTTGCTGGTGGCACTGGCAGGAATTGCTTTTGCCGATATTTTAATGTTTATGCAAATGGGTTTTCGGGATGCCCTGTTTGAAAGTAATGTGACACTACATAATAGCTTACAGGGTGATATTTTTTTGATTAGTCCCCAGTCCCAAGCAACAATCACTATGAAAAGTTTTCCTAGTCGCAGGTTGTATCAAAGTATTGCATTTGATGGGGTCAAATCGATCCGTGGGATATATATGGACTATGGCCTCTGGAAAAATCCTCAAACCCGTGAAACTCGTAATGTACTTGTGATTGGGTTTAATCCTACTGACAACGTCTTCAATTTATCTGGAGTAACCAGCAATCTGGATACGATAAAAATACCAGATGTAGTTTTGTTCGATGACAGCTCCAGACCTGAATATGGTCCTATTGCGGAAGAGTTTAATCAGGGCAAAGAGATAACCACTGAAGTCAAAGAACGTCGCATTCGAGTAGGGGGCTTATTCACCCTAGGGGCTTCCTTTGCAGCAGATGGAAATGTGATCACCAGTGATTTAAACTTTTTCCGCCTTTTCCCTGACCGCCATAGAGGACTAATTGATATCGGTTTGATTGAATTAGAACCAGGGTTAGATGTGGAGATAGTTATAGAGAAGATGAGGCGCGAACTTTCCAAGGATGTTAGAGTTTTATCCAAGGAAGAGTTTGTTGATTGGGAGAAAGCTTACTGGCAAAGCACTACAGCCATTGGCTTTATTTTTACCCTCGGTAGCGCTATGGGATTTATCGTGGGTACAGTGATTGTTTATCAAATTCTATATACTGATGTCGCGGATCATTTACCTGAGTATGCTACCCTAAAAGCCATGGGTTATAAAACCAGCTACCTATTGATTGTCGTTTTTCAAGAAGCTATAATTCTGGCAATTTTAGGTTATATTCCCGGATATGGACTAGCCTTAGGGTTGTATAGTTTAACGAAAAATGCTACCAATTTACCCATAGCCATGAGTCTAGCTAGGGCAGTAACAGTGTTGATTATGACGGTTATCATGTGTTGTATTTCCGGTGCGATCGCGATCGGGAAACTCCAAGCAGCCGATCCCGCTGATATTTTTTAAACTATCCCTATATATCAATCATCAATAACTAGCTAGGAACGAAAACTGTCATGGTGGATGAAGCAGTTGTATCCATTAAGCATCTTAACCATTACTTTGGTAAGGGTTTCCTACGGAAACAGGTTTTGTTTGATATTGACCTAGACATCCACCAAGGAGAAATTGTGTTGATGACTGGTCCTTCTGGATCGGGTAAGACCACATTACTAACCCTAATTGGAGGATTGCGATCGCCTCAATCTGGTAGTCTCAAAATCCTAGGAGAGCAACTGCTGGGAGCCAATAAACGTCGCTTGATAGCAGTGCGGCGTCATATTGGCTATATTTTCCAGGCTCATAACTTACTCAAGAGTTTAACAGCTCGCCAAAATGTGCAAATGTCAGCAGAACTACACCCAGAACTTTCTGTTAAAGATGCTATTACTAAATCAGTAGCTATATTGGAAGCAGTGGGGTTAGGTCAGTGGGTGAATTACTACCCAGATAAACTTTCTGGAGGGCAAAAACAACGAGTCGCGATCGCTCGTGCTTTAGTGGGTAATCCAAAGATACTCTTAGCAGATGAACCAACAGCAGCACTAGACAGTAAATCCGGTCGTGAAGTGGTCGATTTAATGCAGCAGTTAGCTAAAGAACAGGGCTGTACAATTTTACTCGTTACTCACGACAATCGAATTCTCGATATTGCTGACCGGATTGTTAATATGGAAGATGGGTGTCTGAATGGTATCAAAGCAGTTAGATGAACTACCACCTGCTCTGCGTAGCAAGCAGGTGGTTTCCAGCTTCACAGGGGATTGCCTTAGCTTGGGTTTACTTCCTCGCTTTGGTCTTACATCCCCTCCACTAGCAGAATCCCCCGTCCCAGAGGATTGTAATATCCTGATACCTTCTGCTCTAATGTTCTTGGCTGCATTCTCATCTCTATCATGGTGAGCGCCACAGTTAGGACATTTCCAAGCCCTGATATCTAATGGCATTTCACTCACTTGATAAAGGCAACTATAACATGTTTTAGAGCTAGGAAACCATTTGTCAATTTCCACTAGTACCTTGCCTTCCTTTTCTAATTTGTAAGACAAGAAATTGACAAACATCCCCCATCCGGCATCCAATATTGCTTTAGCTAGATTGTGGTTCCGTTCGCGTAGCGTGCGCGTAGCGCATAGCATACCCTTAGTATTGAGGTTTTCAACTACGATGACTTGGTTATCGTCAACAAGCTTTCTTGATAGCTTATGTAAGTAGTCTTGACGGGTATTGCTAATACGTTCGTGAACCCTAGCAACTATTCTTCTGGCTTTGTTTCTGGTGTTACTACCTTTTTGTTTTCTAGATAATTTATTTTGCTTTCTGGCTAAATTTTTCTCGGATTTGTACAAGTGTCTAGGGTTAGCAAACTTGGAGGTTTGATTCCCATCATTAACTATGGCAAAATCTTTAACCCCTAAATCTACACCTGCTACTTTTCCCTCATGATTAGGTTGAGGATTATCCCCTTCTAACTCAGTCAAAATAGATGCAAAATATTTCCCAGATGGTGTCATGGAAATAGTAACAGTTTTGATTTCTCCTTCAATTGGACGTTTGTCAAACTTGGTTTTGATTACACCAACTTTCCCAGGAAATTTCAAATTACCATTAACTAGTTTTACCTTTTGGGGATATTGAATAGATTGTTTACGCTTCTTTGACTTAAATCTAGGGAACCTAGCCCTACCTTGAAAGAAGTTTTTATAAGCCGTGACCAGATTTAAGGTAGCAGCTTGTAACACCTGAGAATAACAGGTTTTTAGCCATTCTGTTTCCTCGGCTTTTTTAAGCTTTGGAAGCAGGGCATTGAGACTAGATTGCCTTACACTTTTCCCTGTGGATTTGTAGGTTTCAATGCAATGGTTTAGAGCATAATTCCACCACCACCGAGCGCAACCAAAGTGTTGAGCTAATATTTCTTTTTGTTCATCGCTCGGATAGATCCTGACTTTGATTGCGTAGTGTCTCATCTTTTGATCACCTCCTTGTTATTATTATATACAATTTGTTATAACTATATTCCGGGCAAAAATAAAATCCTGGTGTTCGCTCTCATCCCCCACCTGCTAGCGCGAGGAAGGGGAATTCCCGCTCACTCTGTTAAACTGGACTAACTTTAGCACGATGCAGCAACTTATCACCAATGCGGTAGCCAGTGTAACGTACCCTAACCCGATCACCTGGTTGAGCAGTGCCTGACATAAGTTGGTGTTGTTGTGGATCGTAAGGGAGTTCTTCCCCCACAGATGCGATCGCATCCACACCCCATTTTTGTACCAACTGTTCCACTGGCTTTACCAGGGGCAATAATCTCACAGCTGGTAACTGCTCATTCTGTTGTGCCGCATAAGCAGCAGTGGGCCATTGCACTAGCCAGGATTCTAACACTTGTAAACTAGATTGCTGAAACTCCTGCATTAAAGTCTCGCGCTGCTGTTCCAACTGCTGTTCCAGACGCTGGTACTCCTGCTTTAATGTTGAGTCTTCCTGCTGTAACGTAGAAACAGAATCTGGCAAAAACATAACCAGTAACTGATTAAGCGACACCTGCAACGCTTCAGCAACTTTCAGCAGCGTTTTTACCTGCATTTGCGAGACCTGACCTTTCCGCAAACGCCTCAGTTGCAACTCGGAAACATCAGCCCTGAGACTGAGTTGCCTAAAACTAGGAATATCCACTTGTGCCATAAGTTGTCGCAACTGTTCACTGTAATTGGGATAGGAAGACTCGGTCATTTCCAGGCTGACGTATCAAGGATAAAGGATGACAGGAGAAGATTTAGAAATCTGATCAACTCCAGTAGAGTAATTATGATATCCCTTATTGTGATTATTGGTAAGTGCGATCAGCTAATCGCTGATCGCCAACTACTGAGTGCTTACCAAATTAGATACTTTATCAAAGTGCATTGACCCAGAAATCAGCGGTTACAATCTCACCATTACGCTTAAATTGACCCCACACTTTATATGTGCCTTTTTCAGGAAATTGGGTAGCAAAACGTATCGGTTCAGTAGTTTTACCTGGAAGTGCGTGAGCATGAATATAATCAGATGCTGTTATAGATTCTGATTGTTTAACAATTACTAAATGACCAAATTCTCCCAAATAAGGTTGTAAATCATTCACCGGATTATTATTAGCAGCATCCTTTAAATTAAAGCTAATCATCACTTCTTCATTCGCCTGAACTTTGGGTTTATCAAAACTCAGCTCAACCTTGGTATTGCCAAAGACTTTAGTATTTTTAATTTCTATATCATTTAGAGATGACTTAATGCCTGGTGCTTTTACTTTTACCACCGAAACTCGCTCTGGATTTCCAGTTGGTTTGTAATCGCTAAAAAGAGTATAATCACCAGGTTTAGGAAAATTAGCTTCAACTTCAAACCTTCCATTACCTTTGTATTCCGGATGAATATGATCGTAAAAATCAAGATCATCACTGACTACAATTAAATGCATTAATTTCTCTTGGAAAACCTCAAAATCAGGAACAGCATTTCCCTCAGAGTCTTGAATATCAATTACCAAATTATTTGGTTTATCTAAAGTAATTGTTGAGGGAGTCGTTAGTATAGCTTTAGTCTTTACTGATGGTTTATTTCCGTGACCATGGCTACCATGGTGATGACCATGCTCATTGTGATTATGGTGACCATGGTGTTTATCTCCCTCAACAGATGCATCTCCAGATTGCCCTAGTGTTGAACAACTTTGAGCCAGCAATAAAGTAGAACTAACTAGTAATGCGCTAACCAAACGATTCATGATGTCTTTACCCACAAAAGTTATTCAATATTTATTGTTTAAAGGAAAAGCGACCGTTGATTTTTTTACCGTTAATGTCAGTTTGAATGACCACCTTATATTCCCCAGTAGCTTTCCCAGGTAAAAAAGCAGCGTAATGTTTACCAGCCTGATCATAGCTGAAATCTAGATTCTTTTGTTCACCATTTGGTAACTGGATTTGAGCCTTGACTTTGGCATTAGATACACTTTTGTGTTCCTCACCCTGTTGTAGAAAAAAGTCTAAGTGAATTCCCTGTTTTTCGACAATAGGCAACAATTCTAAATGATAAAGGCCAGATTCAATGATTTGACCACCTTGGGAGTAACCATCACCATGGCTGGAGGAATCAACCTTCTCAGTTTTGGTGACAGTTTCTGAAGAGGTAGTTTGAGTAGTCTCTTTTGTACTATTGCCACAGGAGGCTAAAAATATCAATCCCAAACTAGATAGAACAATTAAATTTGACTGCAACCACGAACCCATAGTTTTACTCCTTTCAAACTAATTTATTTTTTTGATAACCAGTAAAAAAGTTGATACTGACTAAGCTTACCGCTGACAGCTGATAGCTGACTACTTACCTATTTACCCAGCACTGAACCACATTTAAAGGATGAATTTAATTCTTCAGGTGAAATCCCTGGATTGATTGGTTTAGATATGAAAAAGCGACCAAACTGAGCATACAAAGCTGGTAATACCAATAAGGTTAAAGCTGTAGAAGTAAACAATCCTCCCAGAACAACTATTGCCAATGGCTGTAAAATTTCTTTACCTGCCCCCGTGCCAATTACGAGAGGAACCATCCCTAAAGCTGAAGTCAAAGCTGTCATTAAAATTGCCACTAATCGTTCCGTTGAACCTTCAATAATGACTTGCTTCAAAGGCATTCCTTGAGCCAATTTATTGTTGTAATTATCTACCAGAAGTAAACCATTGCGGGTAGCAACACCAAAGAGAGTGATAAACCCTACCATGGAAGCAACCGAGACAATACCACCACCGAGGGCAACGGAAAAAATTCCCCCAGTTAATGCTAGAGGTAGATTGAGCATAATCATCACTGTTGCTGAAATTGACTTGACAGCAAAGTACATTAAAACAGCAATCACAATCAGTGCCAGAGTACCGAATACTAGTAAATTTTGAGATGCTCGTTGTTCTGATTCAAACTGTCCTCCATATTGGATAAAGTAGCCGGAAGGTAATTGTACTCTCTCCTTGACTGTGGCTTTAATCTCTTCAACTACACTACCTAAATCTCGATCAGCAACATTAGCTGAGACCACAATCAGACGAGAAACATTTTCGCGGTTGATGGTGTTGGGTCCCTTACCATAACTAATGTTAGCAACTTGGGCAAGAGGAATCTTAGTACCCGTGGGAGTGTCAACTAGCAGGTTGCTAATGGTATTAATATTATTGCGGTATTCGGCTTTCAACCACACTACCAAATCAAATAACTGTTGCTCTTCCAGTACTTGCGAGACAACTCTACCATTGAGAGCAGTTTCAACAATGTCTGCAAGCTGACCAACACTAAGACCATAACGAGCAGCAGCAGCGCGGTCAAACTTAATTTGCACCTGTTTGATCGGAATTTGGGGTTCAAGAATTAGATCCACCACACCAGGAATATCTTGCATCCCATCTCGAACTTGAGCACCAATAGTTCGTAATTCGGAAAGTTCCGGACCAAAAATTTTTACTGCGATCGCACTCCTGACTCCTGAGAGGACTTCATCCATGCGGTGGGAAATAAAACCACCAATACTAGGGGCTACCCCGGGTAACTTAGCAAATTCCTCACGCAGTTTCTCAATGGTTGCTTTTCGGTCTTTCATCCCCTCCTCTGAAATTTCCACATCCAAATGGCCGAGAGTAACACTACCAGCATCAGCATCACCGGGAGCACGGCCTGAACGTAACTGCACTGACTCAAACCGGGGGTCATCTTTGAGAGCTAGTTGCATGGCTGAACCAGCCCGATTCGTCATTTCCAGAGAGACACCGGGATAGAGAGTGAAAGCATTCACAAGCGATCGCTCCTGAAACTCTGGTAAGAAGACTCGTCCTAGAGAGGTAAAAATAATAAGAGAAGCGACAAACCCTGCTACTGCTGTTAGCAAAACTAGACTGGGAGCATGAAGAGAAAACCGAATTAATGGCTGATATAGTTTCTTGGAAAACCGCGCTACCCAAGTTTCTTCTTCCGGTAACTGTACAGTAGCAAGCAAGAAAGCACACAAAGCTGGACTCAGGGTCAGGGCTACAAATGTAGAGGCAAAAATTGATACGAGATAGGCTACTCCCATCGGTGCAAAGATACGACCTTCAACACCAGTAAGGGTGAAAATTGGTGCGAAGACTACAGCGATAATTACCGTAGAAAACAGCACACTCACTCGCACTTCCACTGAGGTGTTATAAACCACCTGTAATGGGTTGAGAGGATTTCCTGCTTGCTGATTTTTCCGTAATCCCCGGTAGCAATTTTCCATGTCCACAATCGAGTCATCTACCACTGACCCAATTGCTACAGCTAGTCCTCCCAAAGTCATTGTATTAATTCCCAAACCAAAGAGATTGAGTAGCATCATCCCAATCAACAAAGACAGAGGAATGGCGCTGAGGGTAATAATGGCACTGCGCCAGTTCATCAAGAACAGAAACAGAATAATAGAAACAATGATGATGCCATCGCGCAAGGCATTCCTGACATTTTTAATTGAGGCATCAATAAAATCGGATTGGCGAAAGGTAACAGTAACCTTGACATTCTCCGGCAAACCCCCTTTAATTTCCTCCATGGCTGCTTCTACGGCTTTGGTAACAGTAGGAGTATCAACCAGAGGCTGCTTATTAACTAGCACCACAATCGCTTTTTTCCCATCCAAGCTACCATCACCCCGTTTCAAGGCAGCACCAATGCGCACATCAGCGAGATCAGAAAGCAGCACTGGTGTGCCATTACGTGCCACTACCACCGATTGTTCTAAATCCTCTATTGACTCAACTCGTCCTATGCCTCGAATTAATAGTTCCTTGTCTGGACTAATCAGAAAGCCACCCGCTGCATTAGTATTTGCTGCTGCTGCTGCTTCCGTAACTTCTGTTAAGGAAACATCAAAAGCGGTTAACTTGGCAGGGTCAACCAGTACCTGATACTGACGCACATCTCCCCCATAGGCAATTACCTGAGTTACCCCCGGTACGGCCAATAATTGGTTGGTAATATCTCGATCAAGCAATCGACGCACAGCCATTAGGTCAATTTTAGAGGGGACATCTCCTGTCTCTAGATTGTCGTCAATGGTAAAAGCGTAGGAAAGAATGGTACCAATGGGCGAGGAAAGGGGAGAAATTTGTGGTGATTCTACTCCTTCCGGTAATCTGGCAGCAGCTTGTTGTAACCGTTCAGTTACTAACTGGCGAGCTTGATAGATATTAGTATCCCATTTAAAAATAACTTTTACTACGGAAATGCCCACTCCCGAAGAGGAGCGTACTGTAGTCAATCCAGGAATGCCATTGATCGCACTTTCGACAGGCATTGTGACTAAAGATTCTACTTCTTCTGGAGCCAATCCCGGTGCTTCCGTTTGAATTTCAACTTGGGGAGGAGCAAAATTGGGAAATACATCTAAGGGCATTTGGGAAACAATGCGAAATCCCCAAACTGTGACGATGATAGCGCCAATTACAACTAGCCAGCGTCGAGCAATAGACCACTTCAGGATGGAGTTAAGCATTTTGGTCTTACCTATACCCTTGCTTATGATTGCTTGTTTGCGAAACTATTAGGAATGGCGGAATCTAAATAGCCATCTCCATTGCTCTGCCCATTTGCTTTTACATCAGCAGTGGAATGATAGCTATTATTGGTCGGTTCATAGGAAATTTCTATAGGTGCTGGTCTTGGTTGTGAAGCAGTGCGGCGTCCCAGCATAAAAGCACCAGCTGTAATCACCCCTCCTACAGGAAAAACCCACCACCAGGGTAGGCTAGCAACATTAAGGTTAGTCGATGTTGCCTGATGATTATGTTCTTCTTGCTCATGTTCATGGTGATCAGCTTTAGAGCCACCCCTTAAGGATTGGGCATACAACATCACCCCCCCTTCAGCCACAATCTGGTCACCTTCAAATAAACCATTCTTGACTTCCACCAAATCCCCAAAAGTTGAACCGAGAGTAAGTTCTACAGGTTCATAGAAGTTCTGACCATTTTGTACATAAATCAGTTGTTTACCATTAGCATCAACCAAAGCATCTTGAGGAATCGCTAAAGTAGCTACACTGGTTTTATCAGTAAGAATATTTAATTGAGCAAACATTCCTGGTTTTAGTTGCCCTCCAGGATTATCCAACCTTACCCTGACTGGCACTACTCGTGTCTGACCTGCCACTATCGGGTCGATTTGGCTAACTTGACCTGTAAAAGTCTGATTAGGCAGACTAGAAACTTCTAATCTAACCTTTTGACCTATTTTTACCTTGTATAAATCTTTTTCATAAATATTAGCAGTTGCCCAGACTTGATTATTGTTAACAATCGTCATCAATTGCCCACCTGCGTCTTCAAAAGATTCACCCAAGGTTACTTTCCACTGCGCTACTGTACCGGAAATTGGAGCAAGCACCGTTACCCTTCCTTGCTCATTAGCAGAATTACTAAGTTGTTGTAGTCGGGTTTTGTAGGTAGTATCGCTCAGTTGAACCCGAGATTTGGCAGCCTTAACCGCTGTTTGAGCCCGTTTTAGTTCTGCTTCTGCTTCCAGAACCTCCCGACGGCTAAATGCTCTTTTCAGTAACGTTTTAGCCTCTGCTAGTTTAGTTTTCGACTCTAGCATCTGACGTCGAGCCAGAGCACCTTCGATCGCTAATGCTAGGTCTTTATCGTACTCTTCTTGGGCTACTGCTAGCTGAGTTTCAGCTTCATCGATTTCAGCAGCAGCAATTTGACGCTGACGTTCTAAATTTTCCCTAGCTAGTTCCAGATTTGCCTGAGCTTCTCCCAATGTTGCCTTAGCTTCAGTCAGTCTGTCGAGAGACTCAACCCGCAATTCAATTAACTCCAAGCTAGAGATGACAGCAACCGCTTGACCTTTATTGACCCTCTGACCTGGTTTGACCAAAAGTTTAGCAACTGTACCGGGAATCGGTGCTGTTACTTGCGCCTGTTGGTTGGGCTGGGTTTCAATTTGCCCCGTGGTTTGAATACCAATATCCAAAAACTGCCTAGAGACGGATTGGAGTTTAATCCCAATTTGACTAGCGGTTGTGGCATCTACCTTAATTCCTTCGGGATTGCTGGTGGCTTCGGTTCCGCTTTGGAACTCATTTCCATGCCCGGCATGGGCGAAAACAGCAACTGGTGCGATCGCTATCACCAGCAAAAAGGTAAACGTTGAAGCCAGGATTTTTTCTGTCTTGTGCATAATGGATCAGTGCTTTTGATGCTCAGCAGAGGGTGCAAGTAGTCACCATAGCCTCCACCCAGATACCTAAGGTTTGCATCCAGATGGTCATTTGCTGTCGTCTTGATTAAGTATCACAAGCAAATATGAAATCAGGATGAAATTTTAGGTATCAATGAAATTATTTTTTTTAGGACTTTGGTAAGCCTTCAGCTTCTGAGAGTAGGAAATTGATTTGTTAATTAATTTTTTTAATTAATGTCACAATTTAATTCTATGTTTTAGAATTAATGGTTTAGGCTACGTGTAGTAATTGTGATACTTTTTGATGCCATATTCTAGAATTGCTACTCGCTATTCCCTGCTCCGAAATTCCCTTTGCTATTACATACATTGACTATAGGTGCGTGCAGCTTTAAGCTAATTTATCCAAGGAAAGTTAAGCGTTGCGCCGCTTTCTTTCCCGCATATCGCTACTATAGACAAAGTATCCAGCGGGAAAAGAAAGATGAGAGTACTGCTAGTTGAAGATGAGCCAGACTTGGGTGCTGCAATTAAGCGAGCGTTGAATATAGAGAAGTATGTGGTGGACTTGGTTGTTAACGGTACTGAAGCTTGGGGTTATTTAAACAACCACGAAACCCAATATACCTTAGCTATCTTCGACTGGTTGCTACCAGGGCTATCCGGACTAGAGTTACTGCGTCAGTTACGCTATCGTAATAATCCCTTACCTATTTTGATGCTAACGGCAAAAGACTGCTTAGAAGATAGAGTGATGGGTTTGGATACGGGAGCCGATGACTATTTAGTGAAACCGTTCCTAATGGCAGAGTTGCTAGCAAGAGTTAGAGCCTTGCACCGGCGAACACCCCTACTCCAGCCCCAACAACTTCAGGTGGGTGACCTTATTCTAGATTATGGTAACCGAACGGTTTATCGTCTTGCTGCTAACGGTGAGAAACTCCACGTTCCACTCACGAATAAAGAATTCCAGCTCTTAGAGTATTTTATGAAGCATCCCAATCAGGTGATGACCACCAACCAAATTCGCAATCAACTTTGGGAAGTGAATGCAGAACCAATTAGTAACGTAGTGGCGGCTCAAATGCGCCTGCTACGTCGGAAACTCGAATCAATCAACTCCAGCATTCCCATTGAAACTGTGCATGGTTTGGGGTATCGTCTCAATCTGAAAAAATAATGAATCAAAATAAGCTATTTAACCAGACTCGTGGAAAATTAGCACTTTCCTATGCCATTGTCATGGGGTTTATTTTGAGCTTGTTGGGATTTGGTGTTTACAGAGGGATCGCTCATACCCATTTAGTCACTTCAGACCGGGAGTTAAAATCCGTTGCGGGGACACTCCATGATAGTCTGGAATGGAAACTCAAGGAACCGGGACGGGTAGAGCCAATAATTGGGGAACTTTTACCTAATCTGTGTATCGTTGGAGTTAACTGTTCTAAACCACTGGTTAGTCCCCAACGCCACATCCTCAGTGCTGTTAGCCAAGCTCACTACTACATCCGGCTATTTGATACCTCAGGACGTTTAATTGCCATTGCAGGAACTTACCCAGAGGGATTACCCCACGTGTTTAATCAAGCACCTTGGCAAACCCTGTCCGATGGTAAGGGCAACTCCTATCACCAAATTTCTCTATCGCTACATACTCAAGATCAGCGGGATTGGGGGTATTTGCAGGTGGGGCACTCTTTCCAATACCTCAAGGAGTACCTCAATACGGTAAAATTAATCTTGGTATTGGGGCTGCCAATGGCAATGATCTTAGTCGGCAGTGGCAGTTGGTGGTTAGCAGGGTTGGCGATGCAACCTATTTACCAATCCTACAGACAGATTCAACAGTTTACCGCTGATGCTGCCCACGAGCTACGGACACCGATAGCTGCGACACTGGCAACGGTTGAGTCGGCACTTTTGATGCCTAGCTTGGATCAACAAGAAGCACGAAACATTCTTGAAATTGTTGAACGTCAAAATCAGCGGCTGACTCAGTTAGTTGCGGATTTGTTGTTGTTGTCTCGCTTAGATAGACAACCAGCATCTGTACGTCACCAGACATGCTGTCTCAATGACCTGGTTAGCGATTTAGTTGAGGAATTGGCAGCCTTGGCAATCGCTTCCGAAATTACACTGACATCTTCGGTGCGAGTGCCAACTCCTCTGGAGGTTGTGGGTGATTCTGAGCAGCTTTATCGCCTAGTTTCTAATTTAATTATTAATGGTATCCAATACACCCCTGTGGGTGGTAAAGTAACTGTTATTTTAGACAAGAGCGACCAACAGGCGGTGATCCAGGTAGAAGATACGGGGATTGGTATTGCCCAAGAAGACCAAGGGCGAATTTTTGATCGGTTTTATCGAGTCAATAGCGATCGCTCTCGTCACACAGGAGGTTCTGGATTAGGGCTGGCAATTGCTAATGCGATCGCTATTGCCCACCACGGTAGCTTGCAAGTATACAGCGAACGAGGTGTTGGTAGTAGGTTTACTCTTCGATTGCCCAAGCCAGTTACTTCCTTCGATAAGGAACACTTTAGTGCTCCAGTTTTTTTCCAATCAAACTCCTAAGTGAAGCATGAAAGATAAAGGAAGAAAGGAAAATATTGAGGGATAAATAGATATATGTCAAAGCATACCAGTTATTTAACAACCAATAAATTAGACTATTTCATCCTTCATGATTAATACCTAATACCTAATACCTAATACTTCATCCTTCATACTTAATCCTTCATAAGCTTATTTTAAAATACTGCGCAGCATCCAAGCCGTTTTCTCGTGTATGCTCATCCGTTCGGTCAACAGGTCAGCTGTGGACTCATCGTTAGCACGTTCAGCGGCTGGGAAAACAGACCGTGCAGTTCGTACCACTGCCTCATTAGCTTCCACTAGCAAGCGCACCATTTCCTCAGCATCCGGAACATCGCTGGTTTCGGGGATGGAGGATAATTGCGCATACTGACTGTAGCTGCCAGGAGCAGGATAGCCTAGGGTACGAATCCGCTCTGCTACCGCATCTACTGCTAAAGCCAACTCATTGTACTGTTGCTCAAACATCAGGTGTAGGGAGTTGAACATTGGTCCAGTAACATTCCAGTGGAAGTAATGGGTCTTCAGGTATAGGGTATAAGTGTCCGCTAGCAGACGAGACAGTCCCTCAGCAATCTCTTTGCGGTCTTGTTCATCAATACCAATATTGACAGGTACAATCGTTGCCATAGTACTCTCCTAAAGGTTCCTACTCAAAACTAATAGTAGCGACGGTAAGCTTTAAACAGCTTAACTTTAAGCAATTCTGGTTTCCTTGGGAATACACCCAAGGGATGAAGCTATTTTTGTCCCAAAATTGCTAATTTTCAGGCTAAATGCCGTTTTAAGACCGACCGAGGAGCGCGACGCACGCGGCATTTAATGGTTTTTTTTCCTAAACGCTGGTGTGCTTCGTAACGGTGGCAACCGGAAAAACCATAGTATTGCCCATCTACTTCTAACACATCAATGGGTTCGAGCAAACCTTCTTTGGCAATTGATTCCATTAGCGCCGCCACCTTGTTTGGATCATTTTGTGGTGGTAGGGGACGGCGGATTTGCTCTAGGGGAATTTCTTTGATGTATATCATAGTGCTAGTAATTTGTCAATTTAGTTTTGATGGTAATGGGGTTGCGGGTTAGGGGTTAGGGGTTAGGGGTTGGGTTAAGGGTTTTAGTACCTAATGTAAGCGTGCCTAATGTAAGTGTCCCTAATGTAAGCGTGCCTAATCCCTAATACAAGGATGCCCGTAGGGACAAGGGTTGGGTAGAATAGGAAAAATTTACCAAGGGCTAATGAATCAAGCCAGTTTTAATCCTAATGAGATTACTGTGCCCAATGGCTGCTTCTTTGGCTTGCCCTATTCGGTTGAGGAGGCTTCAATCGTTTTCCTGCCTGTTCCTTGGGACGTGACCACATCTTACCGAGAGGGCGCAGCAAACGGTCCCCAAGGAATTTTAGATGCTTCGGTACAGTTAGATTGGTACGACTTTGATGTACCCCAAGCTTGGGAAACGAGGTGTGGAACTATACCGATTAACTCAGCTCTCCTTGACCAAAATCGTGCCATGAGGTTGATAGCTAAAGAGATTATTCAGTATTTAGAAGCTGGTGGCAATGTGGATGATGATGCGATCGCAAAACAGTTAGCAATCGTTAATCAAGCCTGTGCTGGTCTCAACAACTGGGTTTACACTCAGGCACTGGAACTGCTGGAGCAAGGCAAGCTGGTTGCCATCGTCGGTGGCGATCACAGTGTTCCTCTTGGGTTAATGCAAGCCCTAACACAGCAACACGATGAATACGGGATTTTACAAATTGATGCCCATGCCGATCTCCGGCAAGCCTATGAGGGGTTTACTTACTCCCATGCCTCGATCATGTACAATGCCCTGACCCTACCTCAGATTAATCGTTTAGTTCAGGTTGGCATCCGAGATGTTTGTGAAGAGGAAATGTCTTGGGCAAACAGCGATCGCCGGATTGTAGTGTTTGATGACTGGCAGCTCAAAGCTAACACTTACGAAGGTATAACCTGGGCAGCCCAGTGTCAGGAAATTATTGCTAATTTACCGAATAAAGTTTATATTAGCTTTGATATTGACGGATTGAACCCCGCCTATTGTCCCAATACAGGTACTCCTGTGCCGGGAGGATTAGAATTTAATCAGGCAATGTATTTAGTGCGATCGCTAGTCAAAGCTGGAAAAACTATTATTGGTTTTGATCTGTGCGAAGTTGCTCCCGGAGACTCTGGGGATGAGTGGGATGGCAATGTTGGGGCTAGAATTTTGTACAAGCTTGCCTGTTTGACGAGGTATAGGACTAATTAATCAAAAAATCACCATCACTAAATTTTTATCTGACTCCTGTCGCCTGGGTAGTCAAATGTGCCTCTTTCAACTGCTCCAGTAAAGCTTCTCGTTGGTCATAGAGGCGTTTTAGAGGAAGAGGCGCTACCTTTGCTAGGCAGTAAGCTGTCAGTAGGGGCATAGCAATAGTCGAGTCGCAATAAACCACTACTGTTTCTGATAACTTCTGTGGATCAAGCTTGCACCAAGAGACCGCCTCCGATGGGGTTGCTCCTGACAAACCCCCTGTGTCTGGACGGGCATCAGTTACCTGAAGAAAGTAATCATGCCCCTTCTCATCAATACCCAAGACTTCTTGAAGATACGGTTCCGTCTGCAACATAAAATTTTTCGGCGAGCCACCTCCCAAGATCCAAATTCCACTGGCTCCCCCATGGTTTTTAGCTGCCAGTACAATTGCTGCCGTTTCATTCACATCCAAGGACACATCAATGACTGGTCCGGTTCCCTGCAACCCTAGCGCTGCTAAATTCATCCCAATCGAACTATCTCCAGGGCTGGAGGTATAGATGGGGACTCCTAACCGATAAGCTGCCGCCAGCAGGGATTGGTTTTTCAGTCCCAATGTCTGCTCCCGTGCAGCAATGTACTTACCGCAGAGGTAGTGAAACTCTGCCGTTCCCATTCGACCCTTAAACTCAGGCTGTTCAATGATCTGACGAAAGAACTTATCCGTTGATAGCAGCACGTCATAATCGAAGAAAATGTCATAGATCCGAACAACCCCTTCTTTCTGCAATACCACATCACTGATATCGTGCCGCCCTTGATGGAGTTCCAATCCGATGCCAAAGTGAGTGTCGTGGTAGAGATTGGCTCCCGTAGATACTATCCAATCGACAAACCCTGCCTCCATCAGTGGGATCACTGCGGCCATTCCTAAGCCTGCGGGGGTTAATGCTCCTGTCAAACTTAAACCCACCGTTACGTTGGGCTGCAACATCCGCTCTACCAATAATTGGCAGCCTTCTCGTAATCGACCAGAATTGTAGGCTAGAAACGTCTGGTCGATCAACTCTGTGATTGGGATTTGTGCCGTAATCGGACGGGGAGCGATTTTACGCCCTTGCAAAAAGCGATTTTCTTTGGTGGGCATGTTAGTCAAATCACTGGAGAAAACTTGCGCTTAACGACCGTTATAACTTAATGAGCAACATTCTGTAATCTCAAGATTGATGGTTCATGATTCATGAAACTGAGCACCAAACTCTATAATTTTTTTTAGCTTTCCCTACAATTAGAGTTACTAGGTAAGTCCTGAGCTTAACTTGCGAGGGGGTTTGGGGGATACATCGACTCCCCCAGTATTTTTCTCACCCCTTCAAGGGGTGAGAAAAATACATCTACGAATTTGTGTATTGATGGTAGACTGTAATGTATGTTGATGATGAACTATCGCTACCGAATCTATCCAAGTGCGAGCCAGCAAGTTCAAATACTTGAGTGGTTAGAGACTTGTCGCGGCGTCTACAACTACGCTCTGAGGGAGTTGAAAGACTGGTTGGCAAGTCGAAAGTGTGATGTGGATAGATGTTCTTTGTCAAAGGAATACATCATCCCAGCTGATACTCCGTTCCCTAGCTACCATCTTCAACAAAATAGTCACGAACTCAAATAGGTATAACTCCTCAAACTCCGCTCATAATTTTCCAGCAGCCGTTGAGATTCTGCCAAAGTAATTCGGTTCTCTTGCAACGCCTGTTCTGTGCGGCGGCGCATACCTTCCACCAAATCTTCAGCATCATACTGCACATAACCCAAAACTTCCGTGATTGTATCTCCCTTAACCACGTGTTCAATTTCATACCCTCTGGGGCTTAATTTGATGTGAACTGCGTTACTATCACCAAAAAGATTGTGTAAATTCCCCATAATCTCTTGGTAGGCACCGACTAGGAAGAAACCCAAATAGTAGGGTTCTTTGGATTTGGGATTTGGGATTTGGGATTTGGAATTAGAAATTCTCTCTGGCTCCTCGGCTTTGCGCAAAGGATGTAGTTCCAGCAACGATTTAACATCCCGCAGGTCAATAAATTGGTCAATCTTACCATCACTATCGCAGGTAAGGTCAGCCAGGATCCCCCTTTGAGTTGGTTCTTCATCCAGCCGATGGATGGGCATAATCGGAAATAGCTGGTTAATTCCCCAGCAATCTGGCACTGATTGGAAGACTGATAGGTTGACATAATAAATTGATGCCATGATCGTTTCCAGGTCTGCTAGATCCTCAGGAACATAGTCTTGTGTTCTGATAATTTCCCGAATCTTTTGACAGCACGCCCAATAAAGCTGCTCGGCTTTAGCCCGCTCGGTAATGCTCAGATAGCCTAAACTAAACAGGCTTTTTGCTTCTTGGTTAAGCTCGATGGCATCATGATAAGCTTCCTGGTAATTCTCAAGGTCGATAGTACAGTAAGTTTCCCAAAGATTTCGGATAATTAGATGGTCTTGTTCCGTTGCCAGTGGAGGGGATTGAGATTCGACATCACTGGTACTCAAAACATCAAAGATCAGGACTGATTGATGGGATGCGATCGCACGACCACTTTCACTAATGAGTGTTGGTGCCGGAATTTGATGTTCCTCACAAGCTTCCTTCACCGCAGCCACAATGTCATTGGCATAGTTCTGCATGTTGTAGTTTTTGGAGGCATGGAAGTTTGTTTTGGAGCCATCGTAATCCACTGCCAACCCACCACCTACATCTAGATACTGCATATTCACCCCTAATCCCTTGAGCTCAGCATAAATTTGGCTGGCTTCGCGAATAGCATCTTTAATTGCGCTAATGGCAGAGATTTGAGAGCCGATGTGGAAGTGCAACAGCTGCAATGACTCAAGCATTCCAGCCTCTCGTAGCTGGTCAATGGTTTGGAGTATTTCTGGAATTTTCAGACCAAATTTAGCTCTATCTCCTACAGAGTTTCCCCAACGACCCATGCTTTGTGTACTCAGTTTGGCTCGCACCCCCAGCACTGGTGTGATGCCTCCTAACTCAGCAGCTACCTCGATAATTAGCTGCACTTCTTCTAGCTGTTCTAGGACAATTATCGGATTATGTCCCAATCGCCTAGCTAAAAGGGCAGTTTCAAGATATTCCCGGTCTTTGTAGCCGTTACAAATAATTAGGGAATCCGGAGTGAGCAATGTTGCTAGAGCAATCATCAATTCAGGTTTAGAACCGACTTCTAAACCAAATTGATAAGGTTGACCAAAATACACGACATCCTCTACCACATGTCGATGCTGGTTGCATTTAACCGGAAAGACTCCTTGGTAACGACCAGGGTATTTGTAGCGAGTAATGGCTTGGGCAAAACAGGCGTTTAATTGCGCTATCTGGTCTGCCAAGATATCTGAAAAATGGATTAATAATGGTAGTCCCAAGTTGCGCTGCTTCAGGGATTCTACCAGTTCCAACAAATCCAACGAGCCGCCCCCATTGCCTTTAGGGGAAACCATGATATGACCAGCAGTGTTAATGGCAAAGTAGGGTTCTCCCCAGCCTTGGATCTGATAAAGCTCCTCACTTTTCTCAATTGTCCAAGATTTAGAGGTCTTCTGATCTTGGTTCTGGTTAGGGATTTGAGAACAGGATGAGTCTATCAACTTAACACCATAATCTGTAGGATTTTGAGTCGAGAACCCTGTAGTAGTCTCATTAGTAGTCTCAGTAGTCGTCTCAGGGGTTAAATACTCTTGAAACTGGGATTTACGCTGTAGTGTCACCAATAACCTCCTTAAAGACATTGGTCGAACTGACAAGCCATGCTAAAATGCCGTCAGCGTGTTTTTTAACTAATCGTGAGCGTCGATGTCTAAACCATCTGGTCATCAGGCTCAAAAGCAAGATTATTTCCAGTCCATCCAAAAGCTAATATACAATTATCAGATTGCTGTTTGGGTTGGGCTTTGGGTTGTTATGGTCTTAGCCGGTAGCATAGCAACTATTGGTCTGATTGATCCTGGACCGATTGAGGAAGAAGCCAATAATCCACAACCAGCTCTGGCTCAACTGCGGGCATCAGCGGCCAAAGAGGCTGTGCCTCTGTCTTTGTTTGGTGTTGTTGCTGTAGGCTGCGCCAGCGGTTGCTTATTGCTTACTCAGGCTCTAAAATTTCCAAGCCGGAAAACGAAACCGAAAAGACCGATAACATCTAGTGTCAGCAGTAGAAGGCGACGCCGTAATTCTAGACGCCGTAAGGCTACTAGCAAACAACAACCAGTCAAATCATTACCATTATTACCATCACAAAACAAGAGTGATGACCAACAGACCGAGGTAACGGTTTTGCCACCAGAGCCTACTGATCAGACCAATCCTCAAGACGAGACTCTTGCCAACATGATGGATATGCGTAAGCGCCGCTCTCTGTCTTCCTTGATGCGGGATCAATAATCAGCTGATGCTAGTGGTGATTTATTTAATGTGCCCTTAATTTGCCCTTTGTTCACTCTTGACGCTTGACGGTTAACCGTCAATTGTTAGAAGTTCTAACCTCTAACAGGGATTGCCAATCTTTAATCGCTTGCTGTGACCAAAGCCAGTTCTTGCTCAAGGCATCAGGTTTGAAGTTAATGGGGTCATTGGTGAGCACCAGTTGCCGTAGCTTGAGGGATCGTTGGGACAAGCTCGCCCGCTTAGATCCGTTTTGTTCTTGAGCCGATTTCCACAAGCCTAGCCCTAAGCCAGCATAGGTATTCCATTTTTGGGAATTGCTGGATTTTCCAGATCCAACTGTTGTAGGTTTCTTGTTGCTACTCCTGTACAATGCATCATACCAAGCTTGGTTAGCTCGCTCGTATTTGCCTTCAGCGTAATAGGCAAACCCTAGGGCATTGCGGTAAGTCCAAGAGTCAGGTTCTTGTTTGACTGCTCTTTCCCAATAACGTCTGACATCATCGAAACTGTATTCATCCGAGCCTGTCTGGATCGACTGCCATGCCAGACGCCCTCTTAAAAAACTCACCATTGACTTATTCAATTGTTCTGAGGGAACTTCCTGAAGGGCAGCAGAAGCCTGGGGTAATGCACCCCGGTCTAGCAATGCCCTGACAGCTTCGGTTCCTCGAATAATATTCCCCTCACTGAATGCTTGAATTGCGATCGCTGTGACGGTCTTAGTCTTAGCCTTTGTCAAATTCACATTTGAGTAATCAACAGGTTTGGAGAGACCTGGTGGTAATTGTCTGCCTAGCCCAGGACTAGGAGGGTTCTGGAAAAACCAAACCCCCAAAAGTACCAAGGCCAGAGTTCCCGTTGCTCCTAGTCCGATCCACACTGGTGAACGTGGTAACCTTGAACCCTTCTGTTTAGGATTAGTGACCTTTTTCCCCTCAAGTTCTGCTGTAGAATCCTCAAGGTTTGGAGCTGATTGGGTTGAGCCCTCGCTAGACAAAGCCGCTGTCAGGGTTGCAGCTGAAGCTTTCGAAGCAGCAGGTAGTTGACTTGGGGTATGGACTGGTAAGTTCTTCTGAGCAGCCTCTGAGTAAGGGTTTTGGGATAACCCCTCTAAATTCGATGCTGCTATTTGTGATTCCCCACCCTGAGCCTCTGTATTGAGCTGATCCAGCAATCCCTTAATGAAAGCAGCGGGATCGTCTGCTTCTAGTTCATGGGATTCTAAACCCGGTGTTACACCAGTGAGACTTTCATGGTCATACTCAGCTTCTCCCCTAGAGACAAGAGCTGACTCTTCCTCAAATTCTGAGAATGTGGTAGAATTATTATCTGCTGGTGGTGTAAAAAACGCCTCTTCTGGGTCTAACCCTACAGACATTCCAGGAGGATCGGGCAGACTAAATATTTGAGTTCGGTCATAACTGTGGTCATCATTGGTCAGGAAACCATCAAATTCCGGATGCAGATAGAGAACAGGTAATGCCCAATAAAGCTGGTTCGAGCCATAAGCAGAAATGAGTCCTTGTCTAGCTCGCGAGAGGCTTAGGTCAATGGGATAACCCTGATTGATGTTACGGTATAATAGTCGGGTTAGGGTCAGGGCTACCTCATCGGGAATACGCTCTGCCATGGCTAGAACACCAGGAATACCGCGCTTAACCAGTGCTTGGGCGAGATTTTGATCGTTACCGTTTTCTTGGGTATGTGAAGCAGCTGTATGAGCACCACGACAGGAGTTGAATACAGCCAGCTGGACACCATTATTAACTAACAATCCCGCTAGATCATCACCCCTTACGGTCTCTGTCAAACCAGTTTTTTTACTAACCAGGTAGACATCACCACCTGATTCCCCTAGGTTAGAGTGACCAGCATAGTGGAAGACTTGATATTTTCCTTGTTCCAGGGCTTGGGTTAACTGTTCCCGTCCTGGCTGTTCCAGAATTGTCAGATGAATCGCTGGGGGTCCATTGGGTGAACGATGGCGGAGTTCTTCTTTCAGGTGAGATGCTTCTTGTAAGAGTTCTAAACTTTCTTGATCACTTGGACCCGCGATCACCATCAAAATTTTCAGAGGTTGATTCGGTGGAGACAAAGGCTTCGGAACTGGTCTAATCAAGCCTTTGGTCATCTGGTAGCGGGAGAAAGCCACATCAGTTCCTGTGGCTAGGGGACGATCCCCAGCATGGAGTACTTCCCAAGGTAGGCGGGGTAATTCTGTACCTTTCAATCCCAGACGCAGCCGCAAAACCGACCGTTGATTTTGAGCGATCGCTTGCGCCATCATCCAGCTATCGCGCAAGCTTCCTTTAAATAGGGCATTGTATAGCTCCTGACCCAAGGCAACTAAGTTTAAAGAGGATTGAGAGTACGGTTCTCCCCAAGATGGCATGGCAAAACTGCCATCCACCCCAGCTGCCCTACCCTGCAGGACACTAAATAGGGGGTCATTCATCAGTTGCTTGGCCTGGGTTAACCATTCTTCTACCGGCCAACTGACTTGTTCTTCTGCCAATGAGACTCCCGGTGCCACTCGTTCGATGCGCACCAGATAATCATCATGTTTTCCTAAGGGGGTTACGGAGATATGGAATTCCTGTGCCACTGTTGCCCAATTTTGCTCAATTTCAAGGGATCAATTTTGCTCATAGTGACGAGCTTTGGCTGAAGGTTTAAAAATTCTTGAATATTTGTTTAGTATTTGCTTATTGAGGAGTATTCCTTTAGGGGAAAATTCTTGTTGGCTCATGGTATTGATGCCGTTTTTTATTTAAGGTTTCCAAGGCATACTCTGTTAATTGTTTTGAATCAGAAAATTTCCTAATTCCAGCATTTGGGTGCCACTTTACCCAGATTTTTCCGGATTGCTATCACCAATCTCGGAAAAGTGAAATGGTAGATGCACCCTGATTGACACCCCCGGTTCACTTTGGTGAGCTGGGGATTTTTTTTCACTGGGTGGTAAGGTGTTACCCACTATATGTAGCCATCTCTATAGATTAGTTTGCTTGCTCCTTTTCCTCTAAACACGAACTGATTAAGCGATGCAGGGCGGTCTTGGGGAGGCAGTGCGGTCTTGGGGGTTCCACCCATGAGCAACTGCCGTGGTTTCCCCCACTCGCGCTTTGCATCAAGACACGGTTTTAAGCACTTAAAACAGGTGAAATTGCTTTGGCAAGCAGCTAATTTCCCCCTCGGGAATTGGTACTCATACCCAGCCTTGGATGTACTGAATCAGTAAGGTTTCCAGGAGGAAGGATTAGGGTGTAGGTTTATCCATACTATGATAAGCGTGTTATCAACTAGCTTAACATCTGAAATTTTGCCCAAGATACTCTTTTGGGGTTTCATCACTGTCTGCAGAGCATTTTAGTCAGCCTGATCCTCAACTTTGCTAATTCAGGTCAAGAGTGCCTAATCCTTGGTATTAAGCAGTTTTTCAGTCTTAGGCAGAAGCTCTAGGGGTATTCTTTGAGCTTTATTATGGTTTTTGTAAAGATTTTGACAAGACTCGTTGACACTCCCCGGCCTGTTCGCGTAGCGTCGGCTTTGCCGAAAGGCTTGGGGATTCTTGCTTGGCCGTAGGCCACGCTACGCGAACAACGATTCGACTTACTCAATCTGGTCGGAACCAGAAGGAATAGAGGCCAAATCTCCACAAGTGTTCGGGTCTACGACCCAGGTTCCGGTGTGCCCCACCGTACCCAAGGCTATGCGCGAGTATGTTGATGGCGGCACTGTGGTCTCTATCTAGCTGACAACCACACTTGCAGGTATGGGTTCGAGTTAATAGTGACTTCGTGACCACCTCACCACAACTAGAACAATTCTGGCTAGTATAGGCAGGGTTTACTGCAACAGTTATCCTGCCATATTTATCGCCAAAATGCTCCAACCATTTTCTAAACTGATACCAACCTGCATCATTAATAGACTTAGCAAGGCAGTGGTTTTTGACCAGATTTTTTACCCTTAGGTCTTGCCTTCGGCACGCTGCGCGAACGTAGGCGATCAAATCGTTAGACTGAGCTACGCAACGTGCGAGGGATTGCTCGCGCAGTGTTCTTCACGTTGCCTACTTATCCTTAGGTGTGCCCTACCTAGTTTGTTAATGGCTTTTCGACGGTTAGCAGAGCCTTTATTTTTTCGGTAAACCCGACGTTGATAAAACTTGAGACGCTTTTCACCCGTTCTATAAAACCGAGGGTTGGGTTGTGTATTGGCGTCGGAATCCGTATAGAAATCCTTCAGTCCTAGATCTAGCCCGACAGTGTTTCCAGTTGGTTTTAATTTTTCGTTGATATCAACTGAAACACAGAACTGGACGTAGTACCCGTCAGCCCGTCGAACTATCCTAACCCTCTTAATTTGTTTTTTGTCGAAGCGCCACAAGTCCCAAGTACCTTTGAGTTTTAGTTTCCCAATACCCTTATTGTCCCTAAACGTTATCGACTTTTTGTCAGGGGACAATTTCCATCCGGACTGCTTGTATTCAACAGAGCGGCAGTGTTTTTGGAACTTCGGAAAACCCTTTTTTCCAGGTACTTTTTTCTGGCAATTATCGTAGAAACGGGATATCGATGACCGGAGATGAAACCTTAGAATAGTGGAGCCTTTATAGGCGATAGGCTATGCAGAAAAGGGTTAAAACTCATGAAATAAGGCTCCACTATTCTTACGGTAACTTCTAACCATGCCCTTTCAGCCGCAGCTTGGCGGGCAGTAGAGTTTAATTCATTGGCAAAAGGGAACTGCTTAGCTAAAACTTTGCAGTATTTGCTTAAGTCATATTTACCAGTCCCTTTCTTGTCCATCCATAGCCTAATGCAACTATTTCGGATAAATTTCATTGTCCGAATAGCTTCATCAATGGCTTGGTATTGGTGCTTTTTACCTTTGGCTTTAAACTCTAAAATAATCATTTACCTAAGGTCACGCTCCGCGAAGGTATATCCACCTTTACCTGTAACATTTTATTATACCACACGAGCGCGAAAATCGTCAGGATAATTTTCAGTAAAAACCCGTCCTAGAATCCTAGAAGGGAGCAGGTCAATTTTGTAAGAACACTTGAACTACAAACTCTTGAACTATAGTGTTTTCCGGGATTGAGTACCAGTTATCAGTCGTTTTAGTACATTTATTCTACGAATTTGACATGCTCCCGTCCTACAAGGACGGGGCTTTAGACCCAGTTTTTTGGTAATTACTGAGTCTTGGGGTTTCACCCCATCCGTAGGTGAATTTTGAGGATAGCTTTGAGCGGCTGCATCAAGACAACTATAAACCTGGTTTTAACGGTCTTGATGGGTAAGTCCTGATTATCTTGCTTTAAGAGGTAAGATCCTCAATCGAGTAACTCAAAGGACTTGATCTCTAACACCGGACCAATCATCGCAAAGCTCATCACATCCTCTCGCACCTCTCCTGTAACCGTGACCTTTATTCCCGATTGCTTTAACTCTGGGGGAGTGTCCTTGAGTTCATAGGTTTCCCCTGAGTCAGAAACCAGTGCCCAGGCTCCTGACCCCATCTCTTTGCGCTCAATCACGCCTGTGATGCTGATCGTCATGCTGATTGTTTCTCCCCTTGAACGGCTAAATAAGCTAGTCCAAAACAGAGCAAGGCATTGGCAATCAGGAACACCCGAGACAAAACCCCGCCTCCAAGCCAGATTAGCTCAGGTGAAACCACAGCACTCACGGCTAGGCAACTGGCCACACCGAGAGCTGAACCAACTGCTAACCACTTCCATTGTGGATGTCCTAACAGTAGGGCGATTAAAATAAATGGAATCACAACACTGGCAAATAGAGGGTTGAGAAAACTGCTGCTGCCAATAGCGCTACCCAATTCTGGAATCGAACTGCCCATGACTCGGAAGGGCCATTGGGGTAAGTCAAAGATATACAAACCTTTCAGGAAGAATAATCCTGAACTCCCGGCTACTAAGCCAGTGGCAAGAGACCAACTCCAAGTAAAGGGAAAATAATTGCGCAAGAACCAGGCCAACAGGTAGGAACCTAGTACCATAGCAATCTTTGGCCACAGGGCGATCACACCACCGTCAATCCAAAAGCGAGGATTGAGATAGCCGTTATCCCGTAACCAGCGGAAGAAGTCTTGGAAGGTAATTTGTCCTTTCAGAGCGAGTTGAACGGCAGCACCAGCATCTAATTGTCCAGCACCATAGTGGTTTAGGGGGTCATCTTCTATAGCTCGGGTGGACTGCTTGAGTACATTCAATACATCAGCAGGGTCTTGAATCCCACTAGCTTTGATTAAAGCTGCCACACCAGCAACATGAGGCGATGCCATACTGGTGCCTTGGAAGCCAGCAAATACAGGGGTGCTTGTTTCTCCATCAATCGTCTCTTGCAAAATCTTACCATTTTCACTGCCACCAGGGGCTGAGATATCTACCCCAGCACCAAAGTTAGAGTAGGGAGCTTTCAGACCTGCGGAATCAAGGGCAGAAACACCAATAACATGGGGATAGCGGGCGGGATAAGCGGCAGCATTTTGGTTAGAGTTACCAGCAGCAGCCACTAGGACAACACCTTTGTGGTAGGCATAGTCGATTGCCTCTGCCATCAGATTGCTTTCACCAGCCCCCCCTAAACTCATGTTGATCACATCTACCTCATGATCAGCGGCAAAGCGAATCGCTTCCGCAATATCAGCCACTGTACCACCACCATTGGCTGCCAATACCTTCAGGGGCATCAGGCTAGCTTCGTAAGCAATTCCGGCAACACCGTAACCATTGTTGGTAGATTGGGCAATAGTACCGGCTACGTGAGTACCGTGACCTTGATCATCCCATGCTTCAATCCGGTCATTGACAAAGTCGTAGCCTTCAACAAATTCAGTATCTTTCAAATCTGGGACTGCGCTGACCCCAGTGTCAATCACTGCTACTGTTACCCCACTACCCTTGGTTTCATCCCAGGCAGATTCTACATTAATGCTGCGCAGGTTCCACTGCTTACTATAGTCAGGGTCATTGGGAACCTCGAAGGCACTATAGGTATAGTTCGGTTCAATATATTCTGTTGCTTGGGATAGTCCTGATTGTTTCAGGGTATTCAGCAGTTGTTTATCTCCTTTTAGGATATAAATGTGATCCGCTGCTGAAAATTCACTATTGAGTTGGGGATTAACCTCGTATTGTTGTGCGATCGCTTGCAATTGCTCATTAAGTTGAGCAGCTGGGATATCTTCCCGGAAGTCGATTACAATCGACTCAAAATTCCCCTGATTTGCCAATCCTTTAAAGTTAAACAGGGCAAAACCCAGCCCTACTACAAACAGACACAGTATCAAAAATTTTCTCATGGCAATCTGTCGCTGGTTCGCGAGTCTTTAATCACCACGATAACTTATATAGCAAAGGGAGTAGGGAGTAGGGAGTAGGGAGTAGGGAGTAGGGAGTAGGGAGTAGGGAGTAGCGATGCAGCGCGGCCAAAAGCAGTTAACCAAGGCTGAAGGGGCAACAGGTCAGCTAGAATCTTTGTAATTTATTTACAAAATCCCAATCATGCTACTTTGGTAACCTTGCTAGTTTGGTTTTTTCATGTTCAGAATACTTTAATTCCCGAGCTCGACCTGCCCCTGTTTTAGTCACCCAAACTGAATTAAAGTTTTCCAGCATAATGTTGGTAGAGTTAATCTTTTCATTGGTTCCCATTGGCTCAATAATTGTATTGGAATTAGGGAAGACAAAAACAGGGATAGAAACCCGACTATTGGGGCTTGTATGAATCACTTCATGGGCAGTGCTGACAAATAAGCCATTCGTCCAGTATTGCAACATATCCCCCAAATTAATCACAAAAGCATCTTCTAAACAAACCGCATCAATCCAGGCATTTTTGGCATAAACCCGTAGGGAAGGGGTTGGGAAATACTCTTGGATTAACACGGTGAAGATGCCGGTATCTGTGTGTTTTCCGGCAATGCCATACTCAGGAGGATAGTAATTGGCTCGATAGATCAGGATTGGATCGTCAAAATAAGGGTCAAACCAATCCGGGTCAAGGTTCAAAGCAACAGCCAGTGCCCTGAGAAGGTGGGGAACAATTTTAGTCATAATTTCCCCTTGAAGCTGATAGTGGGATGCAGCAAAACCAGGCGCTACAGTATCATCAGGAATCAAGGTCGGGCCAGTAAATGGCTTGTCTGAAGGTGGATGTTCAATTGCCTTGGTCAAACAGTTCCTTGGAATCAGGACCAACGTCTTCATGGAGGATTTCGCCGTAAACGGGAAAGTAGCCCCTAGACGTATTGGGATAAACGGTTTGTTTGTTTTGGCCGTAGGCTTTTTTGATTTGCTCTGGCAACTGGAAAAAGTTACGAGAGCTGTCGATGGTTTGTTGAACTAAATCGGCATAAATGCCATGATCTTTCAAATAGAAAAAACCATGTTATAAGCAGATGTTGTAGAGGCGCTTATGTTCTTCGTTGCCTGATTTAGACCCATTGAGGTCTTTTAATTTTGTTAACGAGATTACGGGTAAGGTATTCATTTATAAATCTCCTGATTCATGTAGCAATTAGCGCGATACGCTACGCGATCGCAACTAGAGCAAATTCTCAAACGTTATGAAAGCACACAAAGCTGAGAACCAAGTCCTAACCTAGAACTGGACTAATTTTTTTCCACAACCATTCTGGTATTGTATGGTGGTCTTCATAAACTTTACCAAATTGATTCTGAATTTGCTGAAAATAATTTTCTACCGATTTACCACTATTCTGTAAGGGTGTCAAAATTTCCCTTTCAAAGAGATCCATTGCTTGGTTTGTAACACCTTGTTGATAAAGCTTGTAAAAATAAAGTTGAGTTTCCTCGTTCATTCCTACGCATTCCCATGGAATGTAACCCTTTAGCCCTAGTAATTCTGACCAAATATCTAAATTTTCTTCCATGGTGAAGAGGTCTTTTCCAAAAGCTTTGATTACCTTTTCCCTATCTCCATAAGCGCAGAAACCAGCAAAGACATAGCAGCATTTTTCACAACGGCAACACCAAGGTTTTTGGATATTACAGGAATTTGTTGCGTAAGGAAGCTGGTCTCCTAATTTAAAAACTAATTCAAATATTTTGACATCGTGAATGGCTTTGATTAAACTGGTATGATTAATATTGGTAAACAGTCTTGCCATCTGTTCTTCGGTTTTTTCACTACCTTCTAAGCTTTTTTCCCATTGATGTCTGACTGCTTCTCCTGAATGTTTATCAATTAAATTATGAGCATCAGCACTTTTTTCGTGACCAACTAGCAGCAGAGGAATTTTATGAATTGCCTGAATGGGTGCTAGAATAAAAGGTAAAACGATACATTCTCCAGTAGCAGCAGTCCCAAAAAGTTTTTTGTACTCAAAATAGTCTTGAGTGCGAGCAGATATGTTAAAATTATTAACTCTTTGTTCAAGCCAAGGGTAATAAAAGTCCTGAAAGTAGATATAATGTTGCTTTCTGTAGTTTAAATGTTGACTTGCTTGAGTAAAAAGTTCTTTTTGTTCTTCAAGATCGCCATAGACATTGTATAAGCAAGTTAAAATATCGTAATTAATTCCAGCTTTTTGTAAAATTAGACTGCATAGTAAACTATCTTTACCTGAACCAGAACCTATAATTGCATCTACAGCGCCTTGTTCGGTTTTTAACTTGAAAATAGGATAAGTTATATCTTGACCTAGTACTGATTCGTTAACTTTTATTTCTGGACTTTGGAATGCAAGTTTGCCGACTTGATAGCGCTTTTCACTCCAGCATTTAGGAATTATATTCTTCAGGAAATCAAGCAATTCTTTGTCAATGAATTGACTATATTTACTGAAGTCAAGTTTTTGGGGAACTACAGAAGAAAAACGTAGGATAGATAGTACAGCAATAATGACAGCCCAACATTGTACCTGAGAAGAATAACCTAAATTTTTATCTTCTAAACTGATGGAGTCATACTTTATAGAACAATCAATTTCTTCCCCGTCTAGGAGATAGCGGAACCATATTTCATCAGGTTTCACTAAAACCTTTTCTAGGTACACTTCTTCGATCAGAAAGTCATCAAATTCTTGGCAGTCGAAATGATTTTTATTTTCTAATATTTGCATTTTGCTTTTATTTTATACAAACCTTACCTGAATCTTGAAATTTTAACTTATTTCTTTTGCTCGACCGGCTCCTTCATTGGTTTTCCAAATTGATTGGTAATCTTTCAGCATTACCTCGATAGCGTTAACAAATTGCCTAGAAGCAGCGATAGTGTATTCTATAACTTCTTTGGCAATACCATAATCATTCAAATATAAAAAACCGCGATGGTCGCAAGCAAGATACAATCGTTCGATCTCGTGCAGCTCTCCTTGTCCTAACTTTTTGAGGTAAATAATTGGCAAGTTTTCCATAAAATTACTAAAAATTTTACTCCTAATCTCGTAGACTTTTTGATTGCATACAAACCTGTTATTGATACACCGCGATCGCCTCACCCAAAACATCAAGTTTTGGCTCTACACCAAGCCCTCGAGCTTCTGGCGCAAAAGTCTTACCCCCTTGATTGCAGGCACCACCTGTAGCTGTGTCAACCGTGAGCATATCATGGCATAACCAAGTTGCCCGCAAGTGGGTTTCTGAGGTACTTTGAGCCAGATGTACAGCTGCGATATCTGCAATTATACTACCCTTTTGCGTAGGATGGATTGAACTAAAAAAACTCAACAGATACACCAGCTAAGGGGATCATGTTGGGTTTCATTCTTCAACCCAACCTACGGGCTTCGCCACCTATGCTGCTGTGTTCACCATTAAGCCTTCACCAAACCCTAAAAGCCCAGTAGTGAGCACCTTGTTCAGCAAGGTAGGGGCCGTCAATAATGGAGCTGACAAGCTTGACCTTGTTTTCAGCTTGGAGTTGATCGCAAACCTCTTGAAAATCTGTGCTGTCGTAATAACTTTTACGAGTACTCACAACCACTAATCCCCCCGGCTTAGTAAAGCGAATCATTTCTTCGAGGGCTGTGGGAGGCACATGACCGAGGGTGAAAACTCCGCAACTAATCGCAGCATCATAGCGATTATCCGGGTAGGCTTCGATGGCTTTAGTCATATCGCATCCTTCGGTTAAATTGCGATAAACCTAGGTTTTTTCAGCTTCTTCAACCATGCCATGGGACAAATCAAACCCATCAACATTTTGATAGTCTTTGCGACGTAAAGCAATACCGACAAGGCCTGTCCCACAGCCTGCATCTAAAATTTCGATTTTGGGATTCCGTAAATTCAAAAACTTGCCATCCTGCTTGGGTAACAAATCCAAATAGGTAGCAATGTAATCCGGGCCACAATAGTCTTCATTCTCAACATCTTGGTCATAAGCCCTTGACCATTAATCATAGTATTGCTTGAGATCTTCAGCCTTTCCAGAAAACTTTTGGGCTTCCTTGATCGCATCAAAACTATTAACTGTATTGGCACTTTTGGGTTCAGCAATGGTTATCTTAAAAATAAATACCTCTTGTTGTTGACAACTTTTGACATCTCTGATGTCTAGAGGGCTAGAAAGTAGTTATCAGCCCAACTCCTATCAAGAGAAACCTCTAGTGCGGAAGAGTTGCAAAAATTTTAGTCATCATCGGTTGATAAACCCCATGACAACATTGTTTTCCAAAGTCGAACTACTTAATCTTGGCTAGGGATGGTTGATCAGGATAATCGGAATCATCGTGATCACAGACCCAACTGGTAGCATAGCTCCACCAGACAACTTCCTTTAAGGGGTCTCTCGTTAAGCCCGTATTTTTCCCTAGCATTTATGCCTCTCGTAGAATAACATAGTTTGTGCAAGTGACCAAATTTTTGAGCAATTTTGCAATTTCGATCGCGCTGTAATCTAGCTATCACAAGGGATAGTTTTAGTGTTACGAAATTTTACGTCGGCCTCGGCGATAGTTGCTATTCACTATCAACCAGGAGGCAACACCTATAGCATTTATCAATCCCATGAGGTACTTAACCCGGTGGGTTTTAGGGAGTAGGGAGTAGTGACGGGTGCGCCGACATAAAGGGGGTTAACCCATCACCGACTACATCAAGACAGGGATAATAAACTTGAATGTACTTAATAAGTATAATTAACCCTATAGTGTCGATAGACATGATATTTGATAGGGGTTTGCGATTTCCTGAAGTACATAGTTTTCAGTTTTCACGGAGTAGGAATTACCTCTAACCCCCCTTAGGTGTTAGGCTGTGAGTCAAATATAAAAATAATCAAAAATAGTTCGAGACAGTTGCTAACGATCGCCTCAATGGTCTGTTTTCTTAGTCTGATTGGGAATCACTTCGCCTCGTAAAAGCTCTACAATCTAACCGTAGCCCCATTCCTCGTGGCCTTATATAACACACGCTATGCCCGCCTATCTGTGATGCTTGATACAAATTCAGTTTTAGACGTATTACGACCGGTACAAGACCCCGAACTCCAGAAGAGTTTGGTGGAGTTAAATATGATCCGCAATGTCAAGGTTGACAACGGTATAGTGAGTTTTACCCTAGTGTTGACCACCCCAGCTTGTCCCTTGCGGGAATTTATTGTAGAGGATTGCCAGAAGGCAGTGAAACAGCTATCGGGAGTAGAAAATGTAGTAGTCGATGTTACCGCTGAAACACCTCAGCAAAAATCCTTACCTGACCGCACTGGTATTGAGGGCGTGAAAAATATTTTAGCCATTTCCAGTGGTAAGGGGGGCGTCGGTAAGAGTACTGTTGCGGTAAATGTGGCAGTTGCTTTGGCTCAGTTGGGGGCTAAAGTCGGTCTCCTAGACGCTGATATCTATGGTCCCAATGCTCCAGCCATGCTGGGATTAGCTGATGCCAAAGTCATGGTTCAGAAAGGAAAACAGGGGGATGTGATCGAGCCAGCCTTCAACCACGGTATCAAGCTAGTGTCCATGGGATTTCTAATTGATCCAGACCAGCCAGTGATTTGGCGCGGACCGATGTTAAATGGAATTATTCGCCAGTTCCTCTATCAAGTAGAGTGGGGTGAATTGGACTATCTGATTGTGGATATGCCACCAGGCACTGGGGATGCTCAGCTAACCTTAGCCCAAGCAGTACCGATGGCAGGAGCGGTCATTGTGACAACACCCCAAAATGTCGCTCTGTTAGACTCCCGCCGAGGGTTGAAAATGTTTGAGCAAATGGGAGTCCCGGTGTTGGGAATCATAGAAAATATGAGTTACTTTATCCCACCAGACTTGCCCGATCGTCAGTATGACCTGTTTGGCTCTGGAGGAGGTGAAAAAACCTCAAAAGAACTAGGGATTCCCTTGCTCGGTTGTATTCCCCTAGAAATTTCCCTACGGCAGGGAGGGGATCAAGGATTGCCCATCGCTGTTGGCAATCCAGAGTCAGCCTCGGCTAAAGCACTGATAGCGATCGCATCTCAGATTGCTGCCAAAGTTTCCATTGCTGCCCTGTCTAATTAACTTCCATTGCTGCCCTGTCTAATTAACAAAGGCTTGTAGGCAAAAGGCAAAAGGGATGCAACTCGAAAATAGAAAATGGAAAATCACCATTAACAATTTTTTAATCGCTAATGGCTAATAAACTATTGTAGATTTAAACTGTATATTAGTGAAATAAAATAAAAAAGATAGAGACCAGTTCCCTTTGGCCTTTTGCCTTTTGGTAAGCATTCAGTTATCAGCTTACGCCTTTGGCTTTTTGCCTTTGGCCTTTGGCCTAAAGCCATTGCTAAAACAGGAAAGTATTAAGCGAGAGTTAGCCACTCAATTCATTGAGTGGACGTGGAGCGAGCCGGGATTCATCCCGGCTATCGTGTTCTATCAAGGAAGTCGTTCAGTTCTTGCTAATATTTCAAAATACTCTGAGAGACTTAATCCGGATTCCTTTGCCATTTTTTTAAGTTTGCTCCAGCCTTCCTGAGTAACTGATACACTGTACGATTTTTTTCGTTCACCGTGGAGGCTTGGCCTTCCTTTTCTGACATTTTGTTTAGACATTTACTTGACATCCTAATTATTGCGGTATACAATTAAATTAACACAGCAAAAGGTCGATGCAAAATGTACGGTTGTCAGCAACACCTAATAACTACTACTCCTGATAATAAAGCCGTAATAGAGTTTATTTGCTCTGAGTCCAATAAGCTAACGAACTGCGGCCTTTATTACTGTCGGCAAATCTTATTTAAAGCAGGTAAGTATCTCAACAACGCAGAGCTGGACAAAATAATGAAAACTAACGTCCACTTCAAAGCAATGAGGTCTGCCTGTGCTCAACAAACCTTGCACGGAGTTGTTGAGTCTTTCAAATCTTACAAAGCCTTAAATAAGCTGTATAAAAAAGGCAAGTTGACCAATAAGCCAAGAGTTCCTAACTACAGAAGGAAAGGTGGGATGGCCATAGTTAGTTACCCTGCTCGATGGGTAAAGCTAGTCAATGGTCAACTTAAATTTCCCTTGGGGAAACAGGTTAAAGCATGGTTTGGGATTGACCACTTCATCCTTCCTATGCCCTCTAATATTGATTTTAAATCAGTTAGGGAATTTCGTTTTGTTCCGAGAAACAATTACTTCTACTTGGAATTCGTATACAAACAGCCAGATCTGCCAACTGTTTCGCCTACCAACAATACCTTGGGCATTGACCCGGGACTAAGTAACTGGTTAACTTGCGTCTCAACGACCGGAAAATCGTTTATCGTTGACGGAAGAAAGGTAAAATCTCAAAACCAGTGGTACAACAAAAAGGTCGCAAAACTAAAAAAAAGTAAGCATCAAGATTACTGGGACGAACAGTTAGCTTTTCTGACTGAAAAGCGTAACAGGCAAATGCGTGACAATATCAATAAAGCTTCCAGGTTTGTTGTTAACTGGTGTTTAAGGAACGGAATTGATACCGTAGTATTTGGGTGGAACAAAGGCAATAAAGACGGTATCCAAATTGGAAAAAAGAACACTCAGCAGTATGTTCAGATTCCAACAGCAAGATTAAGGGGTCGGCTAGAACAGTTGTGCATCCAGCACGGCATCAAATTCATTGAGACCGAAGAAAGCTATACCAGCAAAGCTAGTTTTCTAGATAATGACTTTCTACCTACATTTGGTGAAAAACCCGTTCGCGTAGCGTGCGCCAAAGCGCAAGGGTGGAAGCAATCTGGGAAGCGGGTTAGGCGTGGCTTGTATCGGTCAGCCAATAATGAAATTGTCAACGCCGATTGCAACGGAGCCAGGTGTGATTCGTTAGCTAGAAACCATATTCTATAAAGGATTTGGGGGATTAGCTGCTTGGTTATAGAACCATGACAACTTGATAACCATGATGGTGAAAATCCATCCCTCGTGAAATCCGAGTGACA
>NZ_JAAHFZ010000179.1:0-1428 GCF_010672795.1 Moorena sp. SIO1G6 | reverse complement strand
CTGGTTGACTGACAAAAGTTGAGCGCGATTTCACGAACCCCTTACCAGGGATGGGCGCTTTGGGCATTGACATCTGGTTGGGGGAGCCAGCATTCTCAGGAAAGAAACCACTCACATCCCAAAAATGCTGTGAAAATAAACTCCCGCCTCTACAATGCCTTGAAGACAAAGATTGGTCAACCCTCTGACTGGGCGCATCTGAGTCATCTGACCACCTGTTTATGGATGGTGGTTGGTCTACTCCAGATAGGAGACGAAACCTTAGAATAGTGGAGCCTTTATAGGGGACTGGCTATGAGAAAAAGGGTTAAAACTTATTAAATAAGGCTCCACTATTCTTACGGTAACTTCCTCGGAAGTTAATTTGACCCGTTGGATTCCCCACATACCCTGTCGTGGTCACTATGCTCAAAGCAAACAACGTCGGATGCAACGGTGGCTGTACAATGCCCGCATTAACGTTCATCGCTTGTATAAACCCCTGATCCAGTCAGCCTTGGCGGATTGGAAACAAGAGTGTCTATATCTAAGCTTAGATACATCGTTGTTTTGGGATGAGTATTGCTTGGTGCGCTTGGCGGTGGTGCATCGGGGACGAGCGTTGCCAGTGGTCTGGCGGGTGATGGAACATGGTAGCGCCTCTGTCGCCTTCAAAGACTATCGGGAAATGTTGGAACAAGGCAGAGGGCTATGCGGTGAAGGGGTTAAGGTGATATTGCTAGCAGACCGAGGCTTTGTCCACACCGATTTGATTAGGTTAACTACTCAATGGGGCTGGCATTATCGGATTCGTGTGAAAAAGGATACTTGGATTTGGCGGAAGGGCATTGGCTGGTGCCAGCTTCAAGACTTTCATTTCAAACACGGAGCTGCCTTGTGCTTTCACAATGTCAGGTTGCATAAAGAACAAAGGTACGGTTGGGTCCATCTCATCTTTGGTCGCAACAATGTCAATGGTGAGTTTTGGGCGATTGTTAGCGATGAAAAGACGACCCTCCAAACATGCGCAGGAATATGGAATGCGATTTGATATTGAAGAAAACTTCTTGGATGATCAGTCCAATGGCTGAAATGTGCACAAGTCGAAAATTCGTTCTGTGTCTGCCCTATCTCGGTTATGGTTTATCTTAGCTGTAGCCACGCTGTATGTCACGGCAGTTGGAGTTGAGGTCGTCAAGACTGGCAAACGTCGGTGGGTCGATACCCATTGGTTTCGAGGCAACAGCTACTTTCGTATTGGTTGGGAGTGGGTCAAATCTGCCTTAGCCAATGGCTGGAAACTTATTCATCAGGTACGTTTCACCTCTAATTACGACCCTGACCCAGCCATGGCCTCCCGCAAACAACATCAGAAAAGGTACTATCGACTCGAATTTAAGGTAAAAACCTACGATTATGCTTTTCATTAAGTTTTGTCAGTCAACCAGG
>NZ_JAAHFZ010000178.1:0-1453 GCF_010672795.1 Moorena sp. SIO1G6 | reverse complement strand
TATCCCTCTTCTGTCACTCTCCGGTTATAATAAGTAGAGAAAGAAAAAAAAGAAACTCTACAAGGTAGGCACAGCAATGGATGTAGAGGAACAAATCCTCAAACATTTAGCCAGGGCTCCCCAGGCAACAGTATCAATAATAGATGAATATTGTCAGAGCTATAAAGACCTATTCAAAGAAGTAAGGAACTATGAATGCTTCAAATATTTACACTTAGGAATAGTCTCAGAAATAAAGAGAAAATCCTTACCAGAAATAGCCAAAATAGTAGGGATAAAATCACCCCAGTCACTACATCACTTCATCGCCAATTCCCCTTGGTCAGTCAGGGAAATAAAGAAGGAAAGATTAAGGAAAATCAAAGAAAAATTAAAAGAACAAGCAATTACAGTCATAATAGATGAAACCGGGGATAGAAAGAAAGGTAAAAAAAACGGACTATGTAGCACGGCAATATCTAGGAAGTATCGGAAAAGTAGATAATGGGATAGTGTCAGTTAATGCTTACGGAGTGTATCAAAATATAACATTTCCATTGGTAGGCAAAATCTTCAAACCCAGAGGAACATTAAAACGGGAAGATAAGTACAAAACTAAAATAGAGTTAGCCTCAGAAATCCTAGAAGAATTAGTAGAAGAAGGCTTAAATATAGAACGAGTATTAGCGGATAGTCTCTATGGTGAAAGTAGCCAGTTTATTAGAACATTAGAGAAAAATAAATTGTCTTATGTAGTAGCAATTAGGAGTAATCATGGAGTCTGGATGCCAAGCTCACAGAGGATTAGAGCGAATAAGTGGTGTAAATTTACCAGAACATTTAGTAATCAAAAATCAGAAACTAGATACATTAGAGAAATAGTCTATGGAAAAAAGAGAGCCATAACTTACTGGGAAATAACCACAGACCCAAAAACTATGCCAGAGAATGGAACATCTTTTGTTATGACTAATTTGAAAGGTAATCTCAAGAAAATCTTGGGAGATTTGTATGGATTAAGAACATGGGTAGAGTATGCTTTTCGTCAGTGTAAACAAGAATTAGGATGGACAGATTACCGTTTTACTAAGTTTAAGGATATCGAAAAATGGTGGGAAATAATTTTTTGTGTGTACACCATGATTAGTTTAAATTCTCCAGCTTTTTTATCTTTAAAGAAATCGACAGAAGTGGCCAATAAGGTGACAGATGCTGATGATATCCAGGTGAGTAATCATCAACAATGGAATCAGAAAGGTGGATGGAAGAATGTGTTAAACAATTTTCGTTTACTGATTCAACCCATCATAATGTTATGGATTATTTTTCCCTGGCTAGATATTTTTCCTAATAGTAAATTATTGCTGGGGTTGAATCAGCTAATTAGTGAAATTCATCAATATCAATCCTTTTTTAAGTCTGGATAATATGGCTTATTTGTTAATCATTAAATTCGGAAAGTGACAGAAGAGGG
>NZ_JAAHFZ010000177.1:0-1477 GCF_010672795.1 Moorena sp. SIO1G6 | reverse complement strand
TCAAATACTAGAATCCCTGTGTCTTCCAAGTTCCGATCAAATTGGGAGTAGATCAAAGTGGCAGAACAGATGAACTATGTAGCATCAGAGCAAGCTAAAACCCATGAGGGGGCTATAGCTAATGTACAAATGTTCTGCATAAGTGACATGCTCCCTAATCGCAACCCGATCACATTCACAATTCTTAGGAAACAAAACTGATGGAACCCACTACTATTGTTACTGCACTAACTGCTGGTCTTGCTGCTGTTGGTAAAGGAACTGCTAGCCAAGCTGGACAAGATATATACCAAGGACTTAAGGGACTTTTGGCACTCATCAAAAAAAAGTTTACTGGGAACCAAGCAGCAGAGATGGTGCTTGCAGAATACGAGAACGACCCTAAAATTTGCGAGAAACTGCTTGAACGTAAACTGCTAGAAACTAATGCTAATCAGGACGAAGAAATTGTTCGTGCGGCTCAAAAGCTCATGAATATTATCAACTCACAACAAACAGCTATGGGCGGAGACAACGTATCTATTGGTAAAATTGGTAAAAATGTTGGTGGTTTTGTTATTGGTAAGAATGCTCAGATTAGGAACAGAGACATTAAGTAGGTAAACAAAATTAATTACACATTTTAAAAAGCTAAAAGCTTTGCAGGGTAAGGGTTACAGAGATTGGGAGTAGGTAATTAATTCTGTGTAGGTGCTTAATTAATCTCTGAGGGTGTGAAATGAGCCCTAAAAAGCTTACTTTATAAGGCTTTAATGCGCCAATGAGCTATGGATTGATACAATTGATACAGCGTTTTTTTGACCTAATGAGATACATTTTTTTACCTCTTTCCTATTACGATTTTACGGCTAAATGCTCCATGCTCCATCAAAGCAAAAATGTACCTTGTTAGCTTAAAAAAACGCTATACAGTAGCCAATTGACCCTCTTTTCATGTTCTGGAAACTCAAACCCTTATAACTACATCCAATGTCTGCCCAAAACAGCATGTATCTTTTGGGAAATGATAGGCTAAAATTATTACCCACTAAGGATTTAAGCTTGCATTTCCCCCCCAGCATTAATCTAGAAAGCAAATAGTTAAACAAAATTTGGCATGCATAACTCTAACGTATCTGTTGAGAAAAATGTTGGTGGCATTGTTGTTGGTGATAATACTCATGTGACGAACAACATCAATAAATATGATCAGGATTTTTTAGAGATTCCTCTTGAGAAATATGGCTTAGGTATTAGCCCAAGTCAACAGTTGATCGATGAAATGATTAATATTATTTGTCATCATCGAATGCTGATACTAGGTGGCATCGCAAAAACCCCCGTACGTGGACGGGCGTTGGCAAGGCTTGATATTCACCCTCTTCTAGAGCCGCTAAAAATCGAGAATTAATGCGGGTTTCTGATTCCACTTCAGCAAGGGATAAACCTCTAGCTTCGCGGGCTTCTCTCAGAATATGCCCTAGTTCGTTCATTTAGA
>NZ_JAAHFZ010000176.1:0-1500 GCF_010672795.1 Moorena sp. SIO1G6 | reverse complement strand
CAACCCAAAACTTCAGCAATTTCTAACTGTGTTTTTCCACTATTCAACAACAGCAAAATTAAAATACGTTCTCTAATATTTCCATTTTCTTCTATTTTTAAGGCTTTTTGAAGTATTGTTTTTTGCTGTCAGATAATTTTTTGCTGGCATATTTCCTATTATTGGGTTATTTATTAATTTTTATTATACCAATTTAAATGCCGAACAGCTTATAAAGCCAGGTTATATAAGAATTTGATTGGCTTTTATTGTCCTTTTTTTTATCTGGATTATCGATTATTTTACCCATAAATCGATTATTTTACCCATAAATCGATACCCAAAGCAGCTACATAAAAAAACTATGGTCAAGTAAAAATGCTTTGTAAGCATATGCTTACCTAAAATTAACCTTTGAGAACAAAAATATCAATACCTCCTTTAAGGATAACTCCCTGATCTTGATCAGAAATTGGCTGATAGCTGATAGCTGATAGCAGCTCAAGTAGCACCATCTGTAGCGCCTTAGCTGACTGCTGTAAATCATATACTGATGATTTTGTCAAATTCTATAAATTTCCACTACACCCCACACCTAGTCTTAACCGACAAGCTTGGGGGTGCATCTCATTTTTGCAATTAAACAAAAATTCTAATAAAATTCCCAAACTGCCTACACTACCCACCCTCCCTAAAATCCCCACGCTTCCGACACTTCCGGCACTTCCCTTCTTTTTTACAAAGATGAGATGCACCCCAAGCTTGGTGCGTAAGTCCTGAAATTCACCAATTGCAGTTGTTGCATAAAATTTGAATTAAATCGTCAATTTAAGCTGAAAAATTCAATTTGAGTGGAAAATAGAAATATAGAGCAGGATTAGCGAAGAGCAACGTGAAATATTTCTTTTTATCGGAAGGCTGGATAGTCGGGCGCGTTTGGGAGTTTGGAGGTCTTTGGAACGAAAACGCTTGGCGACGCCTGCCAGAAATTAAGCAAATGAACCTTTCTATCCTAGAGCAAGGAGAAAAATTGTGGCTCTATCAGGTTGAAGACCTTGTGGTTATGGTTGAAGTCAAACCCATGCCTAACACTTCACCTGAGTCAGCAAAAACTATTGGTCAAGTTGTCCTAAAACGCTTGATCACTGCTGAGCAAGTTATCGAACGCTTAGCGATGACAAATACTGAAATCATGGTAGGGGGCAAAGGTTAACTGATACAGGGAAAAGGCACCAGGGGACAAGGAAGAAGAGGGTGAAGAGGGTGAGGATAGGGAAGATGAGGAAGTAATACTTTTGATTGCGACTTGTGATCAAAGTTATAGCTAGGGTTAGCAGTTAATCAAAAAACCCTAGCCATAGGATTGGAGCCTAATAGCCAGTGCATATCAATAGCCGATACTTTTTAGCTACCAATATCTACCAAAAGCAAATATTAGCCCGCCAATGCAAGATGATTTCTCATCCAGGGTGTATCTACCAAAGCTCGTATAAATATTCCACGAGCGCCATTTAGATCTCG
>NZ_JAAHFZ010000175.1:0-1508 GCF_010672795.1 Moorena sp. SIO1G6 | reverse complement strand
GGGTTGACAAAATCAAGAAATCCGGTATGGTGACGGCATGAGCGAAAAACCGAAACCCGAAAAACTAGCTCCCCCCCAACTCAAGCAACTGACAACGGAGCAGTTGGTGGTCATGATACTAGAGCAGCAAAAGCTGATTGACCAACTGTTAGAGGAAGTAGCCCAGCTCAAGCTCAGACTCAGACCCAACAGCCAAATTACCTCACAACCGCCATCAGCGGACTTAATTCAGAAATCGGAAAAACCCAAACCGCCAGAGTCAATCGCCCCTCAAGCCAAAAGAAAACCTGGAGGGCAGCCGGGACATCAAGGAAAAACCAGAAAAGGATTTGGACGAGTAGACCGCTACCAAATTGTCAGACCATCAGTGTGTCCCAACTGTGGCTCAGAAGAATTCCTTGACGCACCTGTATCTGTAAGCTGTAAACAAGTCGCCCAACTCGTAGAGCGTCCCGTAGAAATAGTCGAATATCAGTATCACACTTGCAAATGTGTCCATTGCCACAGGCAAGTCAAAGAAGCCAAAGCCCCTGGAGTCATCCCCGGACAAGACTTGGGCATCTCCCTACAAGCGATGCTGGCTTGGATGGGAAATCACGGAAACCTATCCGAAGAAAAACAACAAGAATGGCTACTAGAGTTGACGGGACTCAAAATCGGAGTGGGAACTCTAGCCGCCACCAATCGACGACTGGCGCAGTCGGTAGCTATACCTATTCAAGAACTTTGGCAGTGGGCGCAACAACAGCAACACCTGCACGTTGATGAAACCCCGTGGGGGGTGGCTGGAGTAAAAGAATGGTTGTGGACTGTTGCCGGAGCCAAATTTTCTCTGTTCCATGCCGCAGATACCCGAGGGCGGGTGGAACTCGAACAAATTGTGGGTTCCGAATTTGCTGGAGTCCTCAGTTCCGACGGCAGAGCGTGTCTATAACGGTTACAAAGTCGCTCACCAGCAGAAGTGTTTAGCTCATCTGAGACGGCACTTCAAAAAAGTGATCCGCTTGGGTCATGGCAATAACCCGAAATTGGGACAACGGTTCCTGGATTTAATTGATGAGGCCTTCGATGAGCATCAAAAATGGCGAGAGACTCAAGATGGAGCTGCTTATCGAGGGTGGGTAGCTCAGTGTCTTGATGCAGTCGCTCATGGGGGAAACCCCCAAGACCGCGCTGCATCGCTTCAAACCCAAGTTGGAGAAAGCTTTGGAGCAATGGAGTTCTCAAGCCGGAGCTGCAGCTGGGCTACTGCTGCGTTCTCTTAGAAACAAAGCTGCCCAATGGTGGTATTTCCGTATAGCACCCAGAAGTTCCACCTGATAATAATCGAGCGGAAAGAGCATTGCGTCCAGCAGTGACCAAACGTAAGGTCTGTGGCGGTTCCCGTTCCATGGAACGGTTTCGGGAAACAGCGGATTTACTCAGCGTCATCCAAACCTGCCGTGTCCAGGGTCGTTCGGCTGTGGAATTTTTCCGACAAGCTCTTGAGGCTACCGTTTCCCCAACAA
>NZ_JAAHFZ010000174.1:0-1522 GCF_010672795.1 Moorena sp. SIO1G6 | reverse complement strand
ACTCAACGTTCGATAGAAAAAATATGATAAAGTAAAAATGGTTCTTTCGGATCTCAGGGGGTTGACAAGAAGAATCGTCTCCGCCCCTCGATATCGAGCCAAATGCGCTGAAAGAGTGAAGCGGGTTTGCTGATGCCATAGCAGCGGCGCTTAATCGTCTTGATTTTGTTGTTAAGACCCTCGACAAAACCGCTTGAAACCCGTCGCTCGAAATAGTTCAAAATGAAGGTCCAGTATCGACGCAGAGTTTTGATGAATGTATCGTAACAATCAAGAGAGCTTGCTTCTACTTTCCGTATCCAAGCACGGACAGCGACTTCAGCTTCAGCCACAGTGCAAGTACGATTGAAAATTGCCGTCAGTTCTTCCCGAAAGGTGTATGCCTGATGAAGCAGAGGTGAGTGAGCGAAAAGTGTACGAAGTCGTACTCGATCATCAGGATTCAAATCAGAATGATTTTTACGCAATGGCCATAGCATATCTTTACACTCTTGTGCATAGCACTCTTCAGATAATTCAGCCTTGAGTCGCCTGAGTTCTTTTTTGCGTAGTTTATCAAAACTGTCTCGATAATTCTTGGCAACGTGAAAACGGTCAATCACAATAGTCGCATCAATATCTTCATGCGCATCCACAAATTCGGATGCAGCATTGAGATAGCCATCCCAGATGTCAGTGGCTATGTCGTCAATTGTAGAGCGTAAACGGGCTGGTATCCTCTCCAAAAACGCCTTCACCGTCGTTTTTTTCGGTCTGGGAGGACTGCCAATACGTGTGTCTGACCATTTTTCTGACGACAAGAGACAATTGCAGAATAGCTCTTTCGTCCTTTATGTCGAGAGATTTCATCGATACCGATTGTTCCTAGATCATCGATTTCGGACCAGTTCACTTTCGTATCAATTTGGCGGTCTAATGCACCTATGACGGCATCGTAGCCGATGTTTTCTCGCATACTCACATCTTCAATTGTTGTGTTGATTAGTTGCTTCATCAACCATTGATCATACGCTTTGGTGTGTGGGCTTCGCTCCTGATACCACTCAACTACTTGTGTCGTTGTCGGATTCGTATCACACTTTTGGCACTCGCCTCGTTTGGGGCGGAATTTTATATATGTTGCCATGCCTAGTATCGGCAGATGACGAAATGTTCGTTCGTCTCCATGACCATACGTGCAGCGAATTTCTTCGCCACATATACCGCACTCCGTTTTGTCCAGAGTGCTCTCGACCTCAATTATGATTTGACCGGTTTTTGTTAGTTCGGTTGATATGATTTCAACCTCTTTTATATCCAGTGGAATTCTCAGTTCGGCTGACATTTTGCGGCCTTTCTCCTCATTTAACCACGAGCGTTTATTGGCCTTATTCTATGTCAACCCCCTGAGATCCTAAAGAACCATAAGCATTATAATGAAATGAGAATATACCAGACAACATAACGAAGTCCAAACGATTGTACGGAGTCCGGATTGTACTCGCTGACTTGGATGCCACATTTATGCTTCGGCAATAGCCTA
>NZ_JAAHFZ010000173.1:0-1544 GCF_010672795.1 Moorena sp. SIO1G6 | reverse complement strand
AACGCAGTACTCGTCAAAAAGCTAAACGAGCCAGCATGGATACAAGGTATATGCGCTTAGTTTTAGAAACCTCCATTCCCTTAAACTCTAGCATATCGAACCCATAAATTTTCTTGCGCTTACCCTGAGACTCCTCTGTAGTAGTTGCACCATCCACGTATAATGGGTTTGAGGTGGCGTATTAGTGCCTCCTGAGGGGCAGCTCTGTGTTGTTCTATGACTTTTGAGAGCTGCCCATAATGTTCTAGAATTTTCTCTTTTGATGGTTTGATGATGGTTTTAAAACCTTGTTTGGAATGACATTTACCCACTTGATATTGCCGGATATTAAATCCTAGGAAGTCAAATCCGTCGTATGCGTGGGTAATCCTTGTCTTACTTGGTTTTAATTCCAAGCCCATGTCATTCAACCATGTGTTGATGATTCTTTGACATTCCTCTACCACGGTTAGGTCTTTGTGCATAATGACAAAGTCATCTGCATAACGAATTAGATTGAGGGCTGTCTTGTTATCCCGTTTTGAACCGGGTAAACTTTCAGCGTATTGGTTAATTCGTTTTTCCATTCCATGGAGGGCTATATTCGCCAGAAGTGGAGATATGACTCCACCTTGGGGGGTGCCCTCTTCTGTAGGTGAAAATGTTCCATTATCCATCACTCCAGCTTTAAGCCAGGATTTTATTAATCTTCTTACGGATGGATAAGTATTTAGTTTTGAAAGAAGTGCATCATGGTTGATTCTGTCGAAGCATTTGGCTATATCGGCATCAAGAACCCATTTGGGTTTCTGTTTTATACCTTTGAATATAGCTTCGATAGCATCGTGACATGAGCGTCCTGGCCTGAATCCATAGGAGTTAGGTTCAAATTTGGCTTCCCATTCAGGTTCAAGTGCCTGTTTAGTGAGAGCCTGTAGAGCACGGTCGTACATTGTTGGGATACCCAAAGGGCGTTTTTCCGTTCGTCCGGGTTTGGGAATCCATACCCGTCTGGTGGGTTGTGCCTTTTTTGAGACTTCGAGGTTGGCTACTAAGGTGAGGCGCTGCTTATTGTTTAATGGGACTTAAACAAAAATCAACCCCAAATAAAGCCCTTACTCGCTTTATAAGAGGCAAATACGTCTCGGTTTTGGGTCAACCAATTAAAGAAACGGAAAGACATGGCAGTACGAAAAGCTTCTAGAGCCTCAGTAAAAGTATTCATTCGCGTAGCGTGGCCTTTGGCCAAGGTTGATTAGCCCAGCGTCTTTGTAGTCCTCCAGTTAACTTGTGCCAAAGAATAAAAGTGTAGGCACAGAAGACTAGGATAAAATGGCGAATCAGACTTCTTTTATCTCTGACTTGGTATTCTCTCAAGCCGAGCCAGCCCTTAGCTTCCCGATAGAATACTTCTACCCAATTTCTTTGAGAGTAAGTCGTTATAACCCACTGTGCTGTTACTTTAGATGAATCAACATTAGTGATAAAATAATCAATGTCTGTCGCCTCTTCAATTGAAGTTGCATTCATAACGATAGCAAATGTTCTTTCTCCTTCTAGACGAG
>NZ_JAAHFZ010000172.1:0-1582 GCF_010672795.1 Moorena sp. SIO1G6 | reverse complement strand
CAGCCCAGGTGGGGTCGCAATTTGGCTCGAAGTTGGTTAATCTGTTCCATGAGGGTTTGTGGTCTTTGTGGTAATTTCCATCAAACCCTCTCCCTGGCACTTTTTGCAACTTTTGTCCTGTACTGAGATCGTTTATATGCCTATAGTTGGTTGTTGATTTTGTTGGCTTGGATTGCCTATTTAATTATCAACAATTTGGTAAAAGCTAACCGTCGTACCATCAACATTCTCGAAAGTATCACGGATGCCTTTATTTCCCTAAACGACCAGTGGCAGATTACCTATCTTAATCCCCAAGCTTTCCAAATGCTACAGAGTCAACCCGAACAGCTTCTGAATCAGAATCTGGAGGAGGTGTTTTCCGGAGTCTTTGGCTCCAAGTTCTACCAGGAATGTCATCGGGCGGTTGCTGCACAGGTTGTTGTCACCTTTGAAGAATACTATCCACCGACCAAACGTTGGTTTGACGTGAAAGCTTATCCAGGTATTAATGGTCTTTCAGTGTTCTTTCATGACATTACTGAGCGCAAACAAGCCTCCCGGGTCTTGCAGCAACTCAATGAGGACTTAGAAGCTAGGGTAGAAGAACGTACTGTCCAACTTGCTGAAAGTATGAAAGAAGCCGAAAAAGCGCGGACTAAGTCTGAAGAAGCTAACAAAGCCAAAAGCGAATTTCTTGCCAATATGAGCCATGAACTGCGCACCCCCCTCAATGCTATCCTAGGATTCACCCAATTGATGAACCGTGACTCATCGCTGAATCAGGAACATCAGGAATATCTAGCAATCATTAGTCGCAGTGGTGAGCATTTACTGAACTTGATCAATGACATATTAGAAATGTCCAAAATTGAGGCAGGTCAGATAACTGTAAATGAAACTAGCTTTGACCTGTATCGTCTGCTGGATAGTCTCGAAGAGATGTTAGGACTGCGAGCCGCCTCCAAAGGCTTACAGCTCATCGTTTACCGAGAGCCAGAGCTTCCTCGATATGTGAAAACAGATGAGGGAAAATTGCGCCAAGTTTTGATTAATTTACTGGGAAACGCTATCAAATTCACTCAAGAAGCTCACGGGGTGACAAGAGAGCTAAAAAGATTGCTGTATAATAATCATAGCCCGTTGACCCTGGAGATAAAAAGGGAGCTTATTAGGAGTTAATCTTATTAATTTATCCACACACTCTTTCATAAACTCATGATAAACTATCCAACTCGTCCCATATAAACCTATCCAAAAATTACTATTTTTTGTAAAACTTTGCTTAAATTTTCGACAGCGACCAATATACTTTTGGTGACCTTTTATTTTAAGATCATATCCTTTGAACGTGGCAATAGTGTAGGAAATTGCGATCAACAAAACTAGACTGTTTAAACGTTCAATCTTCGCTTTAGATCCCTCTAAATTGTAACCACCTGTTTGACAATCACGGAACATGGCTTCAATACCTACTGGGATTTAAACAATAAAAAGAGTAAAATAAGGCTATAATACTTATCAGACAGTAAGTTTACGTCGAAATAACCTCCATGAGAGAAACCACTCCCTCCGCCATGCCCCCGTGCTTTGAGAAATGGTG
>NZ_JAAHFZ010000171.1:0-1605 GCF_010672795.1 Moorena sp. SIO1G6 | reverse complement strand
CCTGATGGGGTCGGATTTGCACCGCCATCCTGATGAATAGTTATAACCTTTGGGATGTTATTCCGCGAGTTACCTGAGTCATAACCTACTCTACTACGAGTTGCTCCTACTCAGAACAAGCCGCACGCTGCAGAAGATTCCCTGTGTAGAACTGGCATCTTGCCAGTGGCTGCAGAAGATTCCCTGTGTAGAACTGGCATCTTGCCAGTGGCTGGGGAATCGGCTCTGCGTAGAACTGGCATCTTGCCAGTGGCTGCAGAAGATTCCCTGTGTAGAACTGGCATCTTGCCAGTGGCTGGGGAATCGGCTCTGCGTAGAACTGGCATCTTGCCAGTGGCTGGGTAATAGTCCCTGTGTAGAACTGGCATCTTGCCAGTGGCTGCGGAATAAGCCCTGGGTAGAACTGGCATCTTGCCAGTGGCTCCAGAAGTTAGAGTCGATGTCCCCTATTAAGGGGAGCACCTCTCCTGTCATACCGTACGTGCAACTTTCGCCGCATACGGCTCCTAAGTATCTTTTTGGCTACTGTGTATATATTGGTGGCAGCTTTGATGGACTGCTGTTAGGTTTTTAGGGTTCCAGTTGTCATGATTTCCATCTATGTGATGGAGGTGTACAACTTCATCGCTTAGTAACCTGTGTCCGCAATATCCACAGCAATGGTTTTGCTTTTTCAGGGCTTTAGAGGTAGCATTGTCGTAGAGCTTAGAGTTTCTATCGCTCCAATATACCAGGTCTCCATCGTACGGGGACTTGGTGCCTCTGACTTTAATCTGCTTATTCTCTTTATATTTAACCGCCGGAAACGCTTTCTTTACTAGCCTTTTGGCCTCGTATCGATTGATTTTCTTTTCCTTTAGGAATACCTTGAAGGCTCGATATTGTGTGAACCAAAGCGTATTCCTGGAGCCGTCCATCCTGCAATTCCGGTGGTAATTTTTCCAGCCTCTTATTATAGGGGCTAGTTTTTGTGCCTTTACTTTAGCTCCATAGTTCGAGTTGTTGACCACGGCTTTGATTTTCTTCTTGATAGTTCTTAAGTTATCCGCTGAGGGAATGCTACGGAACTTACCATTCTTCTGGACTCTGAATTTCCAGCCCAGGAAGTCAAATCCGTCTGTCGAGTGAGTTATCTTGGTCTTTTCTTCACTAATTTCCATGCCTCGTTCGGCTAAGAATCCTTTCACCTTGTCCAATACCCTTTGGGCATCGTCTTTTGGTTTCAGAAATATCACCATGTCATCCGCGTACCGGATTGATGGGTGTAGGCTTTCTATTCCGTTTAGTGCCACGTTGGCTAAGAGTGGGCTGACCACACCTCCTTGGGGTGTTCCTTGCTCCGGGAATTCCGGACTGACGCCCGCCTTTAAGCATCTAAAAATCCCCTGTTTTATAGATGACGGTGCTAGGGCGTGTCATCAATTAAGCCAGATAACGGTAGCAGCCAGATAAATTGCGGATAGAAAGTTTATTGCCCCTTTATCATAGCGTGTGGCAATCGCTCGATATTGCTTGAGTTGGGCAAAGAAGTTTTCAATTAGATGTCGTGCTTGGTATAAGTATCGATCATACTCACGCTTAACAGTACGGTTGCACTTGGGCGGA
>NZ_JAAHFZ010000170.1:0-1610 GCF_010672795.1 Moorena sp. SIO1G6 | reverse complement strand
CGAAGTTGGGGTCACGTAATCAAAAGATGCTGGTATCACATTGTTCTCCTTTCTCATTGTAGCTGGTCAGCCGGTCAGCATTTCAGCCAGTCAGCTTGTTTTTGGGTATAGAGGCAAGTTGCACAACCAAATACTATACCGAAAGGCAAAGCTGAAATGCTGATTAGCTGAAGTGCTGACTAGCTTAAGGCCGTTCCAAGAAATTGAATCCCGATCTATGTGGGGATGGGTGAAATCGTGACAAACCATTTTTCAAGGCCTGAGAGTCTGTCGAAGCGTTGCTCAAGTTGAGCCATAGCCTTCTGAGATAGTTTGACACCAGATTCGTATATACGCTCAACAAGAGTAACGACCGGTTGCTTCGAACGCCATGTGAATGATTGTGCAAAGGCAAGGACGGCATCAATAGAATCAAGTAAAGAACCGTTCCAATGTTGCTCCAAGCCACCCCAAACGCGTTCAACTGGATTGTACTTACTATGATAGGGCGGATAGTAGGCCAGTTGAATCGTGAGTTGCTGCTGGTCGGCGAAGTCAGTCAACCGTCTCATTAATTGAGTGCGTCGGCTATGAGCTTCGGGGCCATTGTCAGAGTTGATGAGCAATGTGGTTACCTTGGGAAAACGGCTACGTATTGTTTCCCAAAAGGAGGTCAGGCAGTCAACTATGAAATCACTGGTTACTTTTGAACTCGCCATATATAGAAAGCATTCACCATAGTCTGGCAAATAGATGCCAAAGGGCGTAATCTTGGCCTCTGGTTGGAAATCATGATCGGCCGCCTTGACTGTGATTCGGCTCTTCCCATGGCGTGAAAAGGGACCGATGTTGACTGTCGCCTTCGCATCCATGGAGAGGCGCAGCACACTCTCGTCCTTTCGTGCATCTTCATGCTCTTGAATTAACCGAGCGAAGATAGCATCGGTTTCTGCAATTTTTTTTTTCGGCTGGTTCTTCTTGACTGTTTTGAGATGATAGCCTAAGTCATTGATGCGCTGACGTAGTACTTCGTCATTTGGCAATTCTTGCTCTGTGTATCTGTACCGGTCGATTAACTGAATGCGTACTTCACGTACACTCAGACGGGTGTAAAGCCGTTGACTTTGAAACGTTGCATCCGTTTGACTCTGACCATCTAGAATCTGTTTAAGGTCTTTAATCAAGTTGGGCAATCGTTCTTCGACCCTTTTGCGACCAGGGTTACTTGGTCTGTCCGCAAACTCTAGGCCACTTTCCAGTTCCTGACGCCCTTTGCGCATTGTTTTCGGATCCCAACCTAGTTCTCGGGCACAATAGGTTTGCCCTCCTGAACCCAGACTTTGCACGATGCCCGCCATAAATTTTCGTCTCGCGCTACCTTGCAGATTCTCTGCGGCTGCGCGGTATGTTGCTTTCAATGTCTCGTTAAGCTCGATTCTCATCTTCCCTCCTTGCCTTTATCTCTCTATTTTCAGGCCACCAGTGAGGGATTCAAAATCTTGGACTAGCCTTAGAGGCGGAATGATTCATAGAACATAGTTTATCACAGTTGCGGGGAGGAAAATATTCATCATACAGATCAGTGCAATCGAAACGGGTCAACTGCAATGTCTGTGGGATCCACCTGATCC
>NZ_JAAHFZ010000017.1:47165-135710 GCF_010672795.1 Moorena sp. SIO1G6 | reverse complement strand
GCAGAGGTGCGACCCGTGGCGAATTTAATTCGCCAACGGAAAGCGCACCTAAGCGGTCTTGGGGGTTTCCCCCACTCGCTATTGCATCAAGAAGCGCAAGAGTTTGACTTCTGACAAATGACTTCTGCTATACCTTAGGGAAAGCGGGGATGAAATGGTTTTCTAGTGACATACTCCCGACGCTGACAAGCACGGTACAGCGCGGGCTTCATTAAACTAAGCCAGTGAGTCACCTCTGACTCGTCTTCAAAAACGTACGTGATACTTTCGCATCATACGGCTCATCATTACAGTACAATCCTTGACATTGGCTCCTCTAGAACGGATTTTCATCTAACTCTTTTGAGTTGGTTTTGCTTCCGTGTTTGGCATCATGGCAATGTAGGTGTAATAATTCGAGATTTTTGTCTGAATTATTTCCATCCAGTGCGCGTGGTATTATATGGTGCTTTTCCAACAAATCTCCATCTCTGTTCGCGAAGCGTCGGCTACGCCGAAGGTAAGACCACTGCGGAGTGCATTTCCGGAAACGAAACCTAAGATAGGGTCGCCTTACTACAAAAGCGCCGTTACCTTTTACCCATAACCTACCAACGTTTGAAGTTACCCTATCTTAGGGTAACTTCAAACCCTTCTTGCCGTTTCAAAAGCCTTCCCGGAGACGAAACCTTAGAGAGGGTCGCCTTATTAAGCCCACCTACTTACGTCGTGTTTTATTGTATATTAATTACGAAGAGTATTCGATGTGCCTTGCGCGCATTCTTGAATGTACAACCAGCTTCTGGAGAAACCATTGGCTTAGACGGCAAAGTCCTTAAAGGTTCAGATCAGATTGAAAACGATAATCCCAATTCCGACTCCCAAGGAGACGAAACCTTAGAGAGGGTCGCCTTATTTCATATAACTTAAAACTATTACCCATAACCTGTTCCTATAAAGGCGACCCTCTCTTACGGTAACTTCAAACCCAGCAATTATGTTGGTCAGTTCTTACATTGTTGAGCGGGGCTTGATTTTAGAACCCTTTGAAGTTGATGCCAAAACCAACGAAATTAAAGCTTTACCAGAGTTGCTCAAGAAACTGGCTCTAAAAGGAGTTGTCAATGCCAATGATGCTATTAATACCCAAAAAAAACTTGTGAATTTATCGTCAACAGTGGCAAGGATTATATAGCTGCTTGAAAAGGTAACCAACCAAGTCTATTTCAAGATGTTAAAACAAATTTTAGACCGGAATGGCTCTTCCGGCAATATGGTGTAAAATGTAGCTAGTAATACTAAATGCTGTTAACCGACGGATGGACTTTCATCTAGATATAGCAGTCGCCAGGGTAATTAGGACATGACAAAAGTCTCAAACTACAGTATGGCAAGAGTTTAACTTCTGACTTCTGACTTCTGACTTCTGACTTCTGCTATACTTTGTTAAATTTACCGAATGTAACCGTGTTCACTTCTTATAAAAAAGAATAATTTATAATATTGAATTTGGATTTATTAAATGAAGTAATTAACTGTCCTAAGTGTCAAATTTATACGAATGACATTAATCAAAATCGACCAATTTTAGTGCGAGATTTATCCATATAGCGCTTTTTAGCCTCATCAGGTACACATATTTTTTTCCCTCTTCCCTCTTCCCTCTTCCCTGCTTCCTGCTCCCTGCTCCCTAAAACCTTAGGTGCGCTTTCCGTTGGCGAATTAAATTCGCCACGGGTCGCACCTCAAAAACTTGTACCTTACTAGATTAAAAACCGCTATATGTGGGCAAGGAGTATACTTACAAGTGCCTCGTCGTCAATTTTATTGTTGTCACTGTCAAAACTACTCAACTGAACCTTTAAGCTTTATATAAATGGGTCGTAATTATACAAAAATGGATGAATAATATATCTATAATAAAGTTCAAGAATTAACAGTGGCACAAGTAAGCAAAAATGAACAATTAAGTCAAGAAAAAGTCGAAAAAATTTTTAAAATAATCCATAAGCAAAAAAAAATACTGGGTAACTCCACAACGGTTAAATATAGATGAATTTAGTCGAGCAAAAGGAAAAATAAAATTTGTTACCGTTGTTTGTGATATTGATAACAGTTATTTATTATAAGTAATTGACTCTCATAAGAGTGAAGAAATTATAGAAGTACTCAAGGAGCAACCTATTGCAATCAGGGGAAAAATCAAAGAAGTCAGTGTAGATATGTGGGGTGGATTTCAGAAAGTTGTCAAGGAAGTTTTTCCGTTCGCGTAGCGTGCGCGTAGCGCAAATGCTAATCTGGGAATAGATAGATTTCATGTCATAAAATTAGTTAACAAATCTCTGAACAAAATTCGCCTAGAGTTAGAGGGAATGGGGAATGGGGAATGGGGAATGGGGAATGGGGAATGGGGAATGGGGAATGGGGAATGGGGAATGGGTAATGGGTGATGGGTAATGGGTAATGGGTAATAGGTAATAGGTAATAGGGGGAGCATGTCACTAATGCCTAATATTTGTACATTATCTATAGCCCCCTCATGGGTAAAAGCCAAGCTGATCTGGTAAATAGTTCATCTGTTCTGCAACTAAGACCGGCTCAATAACATGATTTTTGTTGTTTTGTCAAGTAGTTCATTTGTTAGGCTTATTTGACCTGCTCCCCATCAAGACAGCGTGCCCGTAGCGCATTAGCTGACCGCTGAATGCTTACAAATCAACAAGCGGGTGATCGGACTCGAACCGACGACGTTCAGCTTGGGAAGCTGACATTCTACCACTGAATTACACCCGCAAACCTTTAACTATTATTTAACTATTATTGGTATTATAGCAGTTCTTAATTGGGTCAGGTACTTCACCCGATTGAGCATTGCTAGATCAAGTGCGCAAGAATACCCATCATAAAGAAGATTGATAGGGAGATGGGGCAGATTTTTATTAAGGTTAATTACCCGGACAGGATCTGATCGGGGCCTTCAGCTTGGCTTTTTGGTAAGCTGTAGACAAAGATTAGCCTTCCCCATTGCTGCTAGTATAGCGCCCAAGGATCACTTAGTAATGCTTTGAGGTGTTAACCCTAAGCGAGCTATACAAAAGGTTAAACTACCAAAAATTTAAATCTACCAAACTAGTAAAACTAAGCCAGTGTCATGGGAATACTGGACTTTGTCTTAGCATTTAAGTCAATCAAAAATCATGTTTAACACCACTGAAATTCTAATTAACGCCTTTGTTATAAGACTCCGGGAAGGCTACCGCCGAACTTACGGGGGACTCAACCCTGACAACGAAGATATAATTGCTTGGGCTGGCAGCATGGCAATGGAAAATATTGCCAACAGTGATGCCCTCTATCACAATGTGGAACACTCCATCCTAGTTACCCTCGTCGGACAAGAGATTTTGCGAGGCAAACATATCCGTGAAGGTGGTGTAACTCCTGATGATTGGTTACACTTTATCATTTCTTTGGCATGTCATGATATTGGCTATGTTAAAGGAGTATGTCGCCAAGACCGAGAAAATGAACGACTCTACGCTACTGGTCAACATGGGGAGATGGTTCATTTACCCCAAGGCTCTACCGATGCTGCTCTGACGCCTTATCATGTCGATCGGGCAAAATTATTTATTGATGAGCGCTTTGGTGGTCACAACCTGATTGATGCCGAGTTTATCAAGCGCAACATTGAACTGACTCGTTTCCCTGTGCCGAAGCAAGGGGATCATCAAGATACAGGTAACTATCCTGGATTAATTCGCGCCTCTGACTTGATTGGTCAACTGAGTGACCCACGCTATCTCAAAAAAACTAGTGCTTTGTTCTATGAGTTTGAAGAAACTGGATTTAACAAAACCATTGGGTACCTCCATCCTGGAGATCTGCGGCAAGGCTACTCTAAGTTTTACTGGAATGGGGTATACCCTTATATTCAGGATGCCTTGCGTTACCTATCCTTAACTCAGGAAGGTCAACAAATTACGGCTAATCTCTTCTCCAATGTCTTTGTGGTCGAACACTCACACAATCACAATGGACTGGGGAAAATGACACAAAAGGTTAATGTATAATCAGAAATTATGAACGGTGTTGAGTGAAGGGTGTTGAGTGAAGGGTGATTGGATCAGATTTCGATACCATCTTTGTATGGGTGAAACATAGCTAATGCAAGATACGCCCATACAAAGTAAACACGAGGTGCTTTTCGCGCTTTCGGAATAATCCTATGAACTGGTGGCAAAAACTTACCAAGAACCCTCTCGCCCGTTTTGGGGCATTGCTATTATTGACTTTTTATCTAATTGTCATTGCAGCAGATGTTGTTGCTCCCTATGATCCTTATGTGTCTCAGCCAGATGGTTCCCTGCTACCACCTACCAAGATCTACTGGCGTAACCAGCAAACCAAAGAGTTTATTGGTCCCCATGTATATCCCACAACCCAAGGACCAACGGATTTAGAGACAGGCGATCGCAAACTGATTGTAGACTGGCAAAAGCCGTCGCCAGTGGGTCTATTTGTTCCAGGTCGGGAGTATAAGTTGTTTGGAGCGATTCCCTTCAACCGTCACCTGTTTGGTACGGTGGGTGAGGGGAAGATTAATCTATTAGGTACCGATGAGCAAGCTCGTGATCAGTTTAGTCGCTTGGTGTATGGGGGTCGGATTAGTCTTAGTATTGGTCTAGTCGGAATTGCGATCTCCTTTCCCCTTGGTCTAATCATTGGGGGAATTTCCGGCTATTTCGGCGGCTGGGTAGATGGGATCATCATGCGTCTGGTAGAAGTTTTGATGACTATTCCTGGTATTTACCTACTCGTCGCCTTAGCGGCTGTGCTACCACCTGGTCTAACTAGTGCGCAACGGTTTTTGTTAATTGTTTTGATAACCTCGTTTATTAGCTGGTCTGGCTTAGCACGAGTGATCCGAGGACAGGTGTTATCGATTAAGGAGCGGGAATTTGTCCAAGCTGCCAAAACCATGGGGGCGAATCCCTTTTATATCATTGTACGCCACGTTCTACCCCAGACAGCTTCCTATGTGATTATCTCAGCAACCTTGGCAGTTCCTGGTTTCATTGTGGCCGAGTCGGTGCTGAGTTTGATTGGGTTGGGAATTCAGCAACCTGACCCGTCCTGGGGAAATTTGTTGTCTTTGGCAACCAATGCCTCAATCATCGTGCTACAGCCTTGGTTGATTTGGCCGCCAGCACTGCTGATTATTCTGACGGTGTTGGCGTTTAATTTACTTGGGGATGGTTTGCGGGATGCTCTCGATCCCAGAAGTTTACAGCGCTAGCTATTGAAATACTCAAGGGGGAAGGATCGGTCGAGTCTGGAAAAAGCCTTTTTTTCTCGGTTCAATCATCAACCTTGCTCCCCTTGAACTATAGCCCTCACCACAATAGTCCGAAGGATTCAGTTTTAACAAAACATCTCAGGGAACAATAATATTAGAAATGGAATGTTTTGTGGCTGTGTTTACCCATTATCAAATACTTACTGGCTCAGACAATAATATATAAAATACAAACCCAATCCAGAGCAAAGAAGAAGAGCACGGCAATTATAGCGTTGATCACAGTTATGAGGTACAGTATTCTTTGAAGCTGATTACCTGTTAGGTGCGCTTTCCGCATCTAATTATTAAATTCGCTCAAGGTGCGCGCCTCCTAGGCCGGGGAACCCGGCCTAGGGTCGCACCTTCGGGTCGCACCTGAAGATGCAGCGCATCCCTATTACCTATTACCTATTACCTATTACCTATTACCTATTACCTATTAGCTATTACCTATTACCTATTACCTATTACCTATTACCTATTACCTATTACCTATTACCTATTACCTATTACCTAAAATCCCGAAATTTTGTACCTCATAGCTATGAGAAGTGCTATAAATAATAGTAATACTGGCTAGTTGCTGTTAGGATTTTGCGCTCCAATTAATTTTAACAGAGTACTAGTTTTGGCGACGATAAAGACTTTAAAAAAGACCTAGTTTTGATAAAAAAAATATTTTTTGTTTCTTTATAAGAATCGACAATTCCTTGTCTGTTTCTTTACAGTCCATGTGGCAAGACAGTACCAGTTAGAAGAGACATAGGGACTGCGGACATGAAAGCATTATCACTGGAAAGTGTTACGGCAGCATCTAATCTACCCAAGGAGTCACCTCCTCAGGAGTATCGGAGTGAGTACCCCTTCCGGACACTACTTTATCTCTACCGCCAAGACCTAGGTAAAATCGGACTGTCGATGGCGGTGTATGTGATCAAACACAGTCCGGAATGGATCAGACCATTGGTGATTGCTAATGTAATTGATATTATTGCCAACCCAAGCACTCACCCACTGTCGGAGTTATGGATTAATGGGGCTATCTTAGGGATTTCTATACTGCAAAATATCCCCACCCATTACTTACACATCCGGTTTATGAGTCTGGCGACTCGCAACATGGAGTCGAATCTGCGCTCAGTAATCACCCAGCAGCTGCAACTGCTTTCGATTGGGTTCTACAAAAATAACAGCAAGGGAGCACTACAAACTAAACTCTTGCGGGATGTGGAACAAATTCAAGGGTTGGCAACAACCCTGTTCCAGTTTGTCCCTGCGGCTATGCTAACTATCTTAGTAGCAATTGTCGCTACTGCTATTCGTGCTCCTTGGTTCTTGCTGTTCTTCCTGGGAACTGTTCCAGCAGCTGTGATTCTGATTTCGGTACTCAGACGACCGATTCGCGATCGCAATTCTGCTTTCCGACAACAACTAGAAGAAATGGCAGCTAGCTTAATCGAGATGATTCAGCTAATCCCAGTCACACGAGCTCATGGTGCTCAACAGACTGAGATGGAACGGATTGATGGCAAGTTAGTGACGGTGAAAGAGGCAGCGGTGCGACTTGACTCGATTAACGCCATCACTGATTCCTCTTCTTGGGTAACCCTACGGTTATTCAGTCTAGTTTGCTTGATCACCTCAGCCTGGTTAGTCTATACCAAGCAATGGGCAATCACAGTGGGGGATGTGGTGTTACTGACCGGCTATTTTGATTCCCTGACTAACTCGATAGTGCAAATTCTAGCGGTATTGCCACAGATTGGCAAAGGTTTTGAATCCATTCGCTCAGTGGGTGAAATTCTCGAGTGTCCTGACCTAGAGCGCAATCCTGGTAAGATAGCTCTGCAACAGCTGCGTGGTGAATTCACCTTTGAGTCCGTTAGTTATCAGTATCCCGATACGGAACAGTTTGCCATTCAAGACTTTTGTCTACAGGTCAATCCTGGGGAAACCATTGCCATCGTCGGACCATCCGGAGCCGGAAAATCGACCTTATTAAGTCTGATTATTGGTTTCATGGCTCCCACAACCGGAAGAGTTTTACTAGATGGTACAGATATGAGTAGCCTCGACCTACAGACCTATCGGAAATTCCTATCAGTGGTTTCCCAGGAGACTATCTTATTTGAAGGTACCGTGCGAGAGAATATTGTTTACGGCAGTCAACAATTGGATGAAGAACAGTTAATCAAGGCGATTCAGGATGCCAATGCTTTAGAATTTATTCAGGAATTGCCCTCGGGACTTGATACTCTAATTGGGGAAAATGGGGCAAAACTTTCTGGTGGTCAACGGCAACGATTAGCGATTGCTCGTGCTTTAATTCGTAATCCACGGGTGTTAGTTCTCGATGAAGCAACATCGTCTCTAGATACTGCTTCGGAAGCTTTGATTCAGGAAGCGTTGGAACACTTGATGGAAAATCGCACAACGTTTGTGGTAGCTCATCGCCTATCAACGATTCGGAAAGCTGACCGGATTGTAGTTATGGAACGAGGGCATATTGTAGAAGTTGGCAATCACCCTCAACTGCTGGCTAAAGATGGAACCTATACACAGTTACATTCATTACAGATATAGCAGTTATGGCGCTACGCGCAAGTCAGAAGTCAGAAGTCAGAAGTCAGAAGTCAGAAGTCAGCTATGACTAAGTTTCGGAGTTTAGGAATGTCCTGACCTTCATGTGTAATGCTATATCAATGGGGTGAGGTATAGAATTATGGGTTTTAGGGAGTAGGGAGTAGGGAGTAGGGAACAGGATAAAAATTATGTGTACCTCATAGCTATGAGAAATGCTATATCACTGAGGGAAATCACCGAACTGTTCTCGATAACGAGCTAACAATGACTCCATTTGAGCTAATTGCTCCTGAGCTTGTTGCTTTTGCTGACATTCTTGTTCGGCTCGTTGCTTTTCGAGTTCGGCTGCTTCAGTAGGGGCAGGAACTAGTTGTCCTTCTGGAGTAAACCAACGTAATTTTGAGTCATAAATTCCCAAATATAGTGCCAACTGTTGACTCCACAACCAACCTTCTTGATTAGGCTCAAGTTCGAGATAACAACCATCTACCAAGTGGAAGCCCTTTAATTCCAGGGTGTTGGGGTCAAACCAGAAATAGTCGGGAGTACGGAATGTATCCTGGTAGATTTGCTTCTTTAATCCTCGGTCCGTATCTGCTGTGGTAGGGGAAATAATTTCTACAATCACATTCGGATACTTCCCCTCTTCTTGCCACACTACCCAACTGTTCCGAGGTTTGCGCTCAGTTCCCAGCACCACAAAAAAGTCAGGCCCACGAAATTCTTCAGACTTACGTTGTCGAGGACTGTAATAAATAGTCAGATTTCCCGAGACATAGAAATCATCACGCTCATCCCACAACCACTCTAGGCATTGGATGAGTAGGGTCATTTGTAGTCGATGTAGATCAGTTTCCAAAGGTGGTTCGTCACTGAATAAATCCCTAGGGGGAAATATAACATCTTCCGGTACAGTTGTTGCCTTTTCTGTTGGCGTTTCTGTTGCCGTTTTTAATTCTTGAGTCAAAGACATGGCGGCTAGGGTACAATAAGTAGGTAGTACTTATTAGTCTAGATTATCATCATTATATCCAGTCAAGTAATATCTGAACAAAGTTGACAAAATTATCAATATCTGAATCTTAATGATTCAGATAATAAATGATTAATCACTCATGAATAATGAGTAATAAAAATTGATGTCAAAGCTCCAAACCACTTTTTTGCAACTTCTTAAATGGATCCAGAATGAAATCAATAATACGACGCTGCCGGACAATCACCTCGGCTGTTGCAGTCTGACCTGGAGTTAAGGTAATCTTTTTGTTTTGGGCTTCGATATAGGGCTTTTCTAACTCGATTTCCAGTTCAAAACTTTCTAGCTTGCCTTGGTTGGTTTCTGTCATCTTCGAGTCTGGAGAAATCCAACTCAAGTTACCTTTCAATACCCCATAGTTTTGGAAGGGATAGGCATCAAACTTCATCTTCACTGGCATTCCTACCTGTAAAGACCCACTCTCTGTAGTCGCTATTTGGGCTCGGAGTACTAGGGCTGAATTCTCTGGTGCAATCTCTACAATTACCTCTCCCGGTTGGACAACATCCCCAGCGCCTTGGATCGGCAAATGAAAAACTGTGCCAGTAGCAGGAGCCTTGAGTACTCGTTGCTCTAACTGAAATTCCAAGGATTTAATCTGGCTTTTTACCTGGGCAATTTCTGCTTGCAGGGTAGTAATTTCTGTTTCCAGATTCTTCAGCTGTTCCTCAATTTTTAGCATCGCCAGTTTACTCCCTTGCACTAGACTCTGATAGCTACGTTTCTGCTCTTTCAGGCGAAGTTCAGCTTGCTGAATATCAGCCTTAGCTTCATGAATAATCCGCTCGTAGCTGCCTTGCTGCTCTTTGAGGCGGGACTTGGCTTGCAAAATATCGGACTGGGCTTGGACAACGCTTTGGTAGTTTTCTTTTACTAGCTGTTCCGCTTCAATGAAGCGGTCTTGTGAAATGACACCTTCCTCAAACGCTTGTTTGTAGCGTGGGAGTCTTTCCTGGGCAGCTGATAACCGAATTAATGCTAATTTATAAGTTGCTTGGCTCGACTCAATGGATTGCTGAACTTGATTGATTTGGGCCAGTTTTTCCTCTTTTTGTAAATTATGGATATTCTTGAGAGAATCAAGATTATACTTTGCCTGCTCCACTTGAACCTGTTTTTCCAATTCTTGAGCTTGGTTCTGTTGCTGTTGGGTATGCAGCCCCAGCATCAATTGATTCTTGAGTAGTTCTAACTGCGCCAGCCGATTCTGTTGACCTGTCTGTTTTTGAAGCAACTGCTCGAGCTCAGCACGAACTAAATCTGATTCTAACTTCAGTAAAATCTGTCCTGCCTTTACGATCTCCCCCTCTTTGACTTTCAGGGCAGCCACCGTTCCAGAAACTGGTGCATCCAACCTAATGGTTTTCCCCTTAGGCTCAATCCGCCCTCTGGCACTCCCGGTCTCATCTACCTTGGAGAGCATTGACCAAGGTAAGAGGGTACCGGCAAAGATGACTAACAGATAGAGCAATCCCCGAGTCCACGCTCGTGGCAAGGTATTGAGCAAGTCATGGGTGAGTTCAGACCAGTCATCACCGAGAGATGGTGATGAGGCTGATGGTGATGAGGCTGATTGAGTTGGTGGTGGTGTCTGATTAGTGTTTAGCGAGTCCGGTGGATTGGTGACTAAACTATTGCGAGTTATATAGTCATCGTTTGGCTTTTTCGGAAAGCCTGAGTTTGGAAAGCCTGAGTTAGGGTCGTATGGCATAATCCACAATTGGTAATTGCTATAGCATTTTTAAAAAGGGAACAGGGAATAGGGAATAGGGAATAGGGAACAGGGAGTAGGGAGTAGGGAGTAGGGAGTAGGGAGTAGGGAGTAGGGAGTAGGGAGTAGGGAGTAGGGAGTAGGGAGTAGGGAGTAGGGAGTAGGGAATCGGGAGTAGGGAATCGGGAGTAGGGAGTAGGGAATCGGGAGTAGGGAGTAGGGAAAAAAAATATGTGTAAATTATTACTATTAAAACCGTTATATATACTTGCTTGTTTTTAAACTTTTAGCGACAATTATTTTTATTTTATTTACTTTAGTTTAAGTTTACTATAAAACAAAAAAAAAGCATTTTTAATAACTATAATTTACACAGTATTTTTTACCGATTCCCGATTCCCGATTCCCGATTCCCAGATCCGCTGTTCCCTGTTCCCTATTCCCTTTAATTAGGATTTCAATCAGCAACAGCAATAGTCAGTTGTTGCTGATTGAGATAGAAGTAGTGACCACGCTTAGCCATCAATGCCTCGTGGTTACCACTTTCGACCAAGATTCCTCGATCAAGTACTAGAATTACATCAGCTTGGCGCACGGTAGAGAGGCGATGAGCAATAACTAAGGTGGTTCGACTTTTCAAAATTGAGTTGAAGTTAGTTTGAATGATGCGCTCGGATTCAGCATCGAGGTTGCTGGTGGCTTCATCTAAAATCAACAAGCGGGGATTCCCTACCAAAGCACGGGCGATCGCTAGGCGCTGACGTTGACCACCAGATAACATACCACCCCCCTCGCCAATCTGAGTTTCATAACCCATGGGTAGCTGTTTAATAAACTCATCTGCACCAGCCTGTCGCGCTGCTTCCATAATTTCTGCTAGGGTTGCTGAGGGATCACCCATGGCAATGTTTTCCCGAATGGTTTTGCCAAACAGAAATGTATCTTGGTTAACTACACCAATTTGCTCCCGCAATGAGCGCAGGGAAAGACTGGTGATGTCTTGACCATCAATTAACACTTTGCCATCGGTGGGGATATAAAGCCCCAAAACTAATTTGGAAATGGTGGTTTTCCCTGAACCACTGCGACCGACTAGAGCTACCATTTGCCCTGGTTTGACCTCAAAACTGAGATTTTCGAGTACATTAATATCGCTTTGAGGGTGATAACGAAAGGTGACTTGCTCAAAGCGAATGTGACCCCTCAGTTGTGGTAACGATTGACGAAGTTGCTGCTGCAAATCTTCTTCTGGTTCCGCATCCAGCACATCATTGATGCGTTCCACTGCAATCAGAACTTCCTGCAATTCATTCCACAACACGGTTATGCGCTGGAATGGGTCCATCACATTATTTAGCAACATATCAAAGGCGACTAATTGACCGATGGTGAGTTGGTTTTGAATCACCAGCCACGCTCCATACCACAGCAGAGTAGTAGTAGCAACTGTTTCGATAGTATTACTGAATATTTGTAACTGGTTGCTGATGATTTGTCCAGAAAAGCTAGTTTTGATCGACTTATTCAGGAGTTCCTCCCAATGCCAGCGCACTGTTTGTTCAACTGCCATGGATTTAATTGTGTTAATCCCGGTCAGGGTTTCGATCAGATAGCTTTCTTGATTAACTAAAGCATCGAAGATTTCTCGGGAAATCCGGCGTAAGAAGGGGGTGGCTATTAATGCCAGCAGGAAAAATGGCGGCACAATTAACAACACTAGCGCTGCCAGTTTCCAGCTGTACCAAAACATCAGACTCACGTAGACAAAAACAGTGAGTAAGTCGAGCAAGATTGATATAGCTTCGCCAGTGAGGAAGCTTTGAATTTTTTGGTTTTCCTGGACGCGGGAGACAATGTCACCGACAAAACGAGACTCAAAGAAGTTTAAGGGTAATCGGAAGGTATGGCGAATAAAGCCGACAATCAAGGCCAGATCGACTTTGTTAGCGGTGTGGTCTAGCAAATATTGCCGCAAGCCAGTCATGGCAACTTGGAATAAGCCAAACAGCAGCAAGCCTAAGCCAACAGCGTTTAAGGTCAGGGTACTACCTTGCACTATTACCCGGTCTAACAATAGCTGTGTGAATAGAGGTGTAACTAGTCCGAAGATCTGAACTAAGATAGATGCGATTAATACCTCTAGAAGCACCAGCCCGTGAGGTTTCATTAATTCAAAGAACTGCCAGAAGGCAACACTCGCCTCCTTGGCTTCCTTGAGCATTGCTGTCGGTTGCAACAGAAGGGCATAGCCAGTCCAATTTGCTTTGAAATCGGAATGGTTAAAGGTTTTTTGACCAATGGCAGGGTCTCCTACAATTACGCGATCGCGAGTCACTTTATAGACCACGATGTAGTGTTTCCCCTCCCAATGGGCAATAGCGGGCAGTTTCTCTTTTGCCAATCGGTCGAGACTAGCTTTGACCGGTCGGGTAGAAAAGCCGATGCTTTCTGCTGCTGTAGCTAGACCTCGTAGTGATGTGCCATTGCGGTCAACATTGGCAACATCCCGCAAACGATTAACACTGAAACGTTTACCCCAGTAGCGACCGATCATCACTAAACAAGCAGCACCACAATCTGAGGAACTCTGTTGGGCAAAGAACGGATAGCTTTGAGTAACTTGCTGCCACCAATGGCTAACTTTGACTGTGGGGTTGGGAAAGTAAACTGGACGGGTCTTGGGCTTTGGTTTTCGCTGTGGAGAGGGTTGAGAAGCTGCGACAGCTGACAAGGTCTTAGCCAATGCTGGAATAGGTTGGTCATTAGCCGATGGGGTAGCATCAGACTCAATCAGCTCACTAAGTTGTGGCAAGTGGAGTAGGGCAATTTTGCTATCACCATTGCTGAGACTATATAGCTGAGTTGGCATCCTCACCTGCCAAGAGTTTCCTTCCTTTAACTGGGAGGGAGTGTAGATGCTGCCAGCATTGAGGGTTTTGCCAGAAGCATGGAGTAGCTCTCCGTGTCGGAGCAGCCAAAGTCTTTGATTGTTTAGTAGATAATCTGGGAGTGTGCCCACTTCCAGAGTATAGGGTTTTAATAGCGATAGCGTTTTAAGTAACCCTTCTCGGGGTAGATTCTCGAAAAAACCATTGCGACGACACAATAAGAATAGATCCCGCAATACTGCTTGTCTATGGAGGTGATCCCGGATGCTGGGATAGTTACGGAGCAACGGCTGCAACAACTCACCAGCAAGATAGCAAAGCTTGAGCTTGACAGAAGCTCTGGCAGTGTAAGGCTGAAACGATTCTTCTGGAAACAAGGTCAGCTCGCCGAAGGTGCTGGATGCTTCTAGGGAAGCCAGTAAGTTATTGTGCTGATCAAGGAGCCTGACTTTGCCAGCCATAACGATGTAAAGGCCAACATTTCCATTACCTGCTTGCCAGAATCCCTTACCTGCCCTTGGTTCCAGAATTTTAATACCCTTGAAGCAGCGGTCGAGTTCTTGTTGAGGGAGTGCTTGTCCCAGGGTCTGGGCAAGTTGTTGAGCAAAATATTGCTTGAAAGCACCTTGAGACGATGAATCCTGAACCATGGAGTTTACTCCAATCAATCAAAACATTCCTAGAGCTTGGATTCAGTAATAAAACTCTGTATAATTTATTGATGCCATTCCGTAAGTTTTGAATGACTAAAATCTACCTGTGAGATATTACTGAATTAGCTCTGATTAGGATTTAATTTGCAATCATTAGGAAGTAATGATTGCAATAAATAATCTGTTTTTGGCCTGCTACCAAAGTGTCAGTTATCAGTAAGTTTTCAGTAATTTTATTACCAGTTATGAGTTGTCTTATTAGTTGTCCGAAGGACTAGACGTTAACTCTTGATAACCAACTATTAGCTTCTCAGTTATTGCCACCATTTTGTACTAGTTGTACTAGCTATACTAGCTGTACTAGCTGTACCAGCTGCTGATTTTGTGTGGATTGAATGGCCACAATTTCAAAGATTCAGTTAATGAGGCAGAAGACAAGTTGCGAACAACAATGCCAGAACCCTCAGTTTCAGAAGGATTCTTGGTATTCTTGGCCTTGGAGGATTTATGGCGGGTGGAAAGTCCCATTTTTTTGAGCAGACGGTTGATATGGCGATCGCTGACTTCAATGCCAAACTCTCGGGTCAGATGCTTGTTCAACCAATGGGCTGTCCAAGAGTGAAATGAATAGCCATACTCACGGGGACTATGACTCACCAGCTCTTTCAAACGTTCAAGGTATTGGTCATTAATAGTCTTAGGTCGGCCAATTGGCAAAGCATTCCAATTGTGCATGTTACCAGTTTGGAGTTGGCAAATCCAGTACCGTGCGGTTTCTTGAGAGCAGTGTAATGCTGTACAAATTTGAGTCTGAGACTGACCCTGATCTGCCAGCAACATAATCTCAATCCGACGACGATATTCTGGGCGTAAATTGGTTTTTAGGCTTTCTAGCAGCAATTGTCGTTGATCTGGAGTCAAAAACTGACCTGCTTCTATATCGCTGCTTTCTGGAGCGCTGTGTTGAACGTAAGTTACAACCATATGACAGCTAAATTGGTTGACACACCCTATACTGATAAAATTCTATTAATTTTTCAAGAAGTTTTAGTAAAGTTTTGTTGAAAACATCATAATTATGAAGCTCTGCATTGCTGTTATGCATTTTTAATGCATAACAGCAATGCAGAAGGCAGAAGGCAGAATGAACAAGAGTTTCACGGTTTTTTTCCTGATTTACTAAAAGGTAGTTTAAATGGGCGACAGCTTAACTAGAAAAAAAGAGCCATTTTGGCTGAGGGGGTGACAACAAGGCTAAAAGCGATGCAGTGGCCTCACGGGGGTTTCCCCGACTCGCGCGATTTGTCTGAGTTACATCAAGAAATGCTTATTCTTAATAGGATTGGTTTTGCCATTAAGAGGATTACGCTTTCTTGACTGCCCTCACTGTATTAATCACTCCGAAAATCCAATTTTTCTACCGTTTTATATAAAGTTTTGTAACTATTATGATCAAGTTTTGTAACTGAGGGGGTGACATGAGCCCCAAAAAGCTTACTCTATAAGGCTTTGATGCCAATGGTGTCATGGAAGATACAGTCGGAAATTAACCCTAAATTCATTTTAGGGAAGCTCAAACCCTTATAACTACGTCCAAAGGAGCCCCCAAAACAGAATGTATATTTTTGTGAATTATCGGCTTAAATTATTACCCAGTAAGGATTTCAGCTTGCATGTCACCCCCCCAGGTTTTGTAACGAATCTCAGAAAACAAGGAACTTGAATCCAAGTGTAAACTTTCTGTCAGTACTCCTTCTTTTTTCCCTGCCTAAGGGAGCACTGTTGACAAACAGGTTTTGTCAGTCCGGCTTCCTGGAGGTAATTATACCAGAAGATGCCAAACCAGTCATAGTTGAAAACTATCCGAACTTTTCTAGTTTACCTGCGGAATGTGGGCTCCCGTTATAAGTGGGCAACAATTTCTATCTGTTCCATTTGTTCCTTTAGCCAGTCAGAAAACAAGTCTGAAAGAATCTCAGAGCGCAACTGCTGATCCAATTGCGGTTGAATGATTTCCTCAACCAAAATCAGGTGTACTCCAGATGAGGTCACAATTGGTTGGAGAATCTGGGGCGGACTGGCAGCAAAAACCGCTGCCGCAATCTCTGGCTTGAGTTCTTGGCGCTGTAGTATTCCTCGATATCCCCCAGAGCGGCGCAGTGACAAGTCCTGAATATGTTGGCGAGCAATCTCATGGAAACTGATTTCCCCTTCCTTGAAGGCATAAAAGAGTTCCCACCCTAGGTCTTCGTCCTCCAAAACCACTTCGTACATGACAACTCCGGCATAATCAAGCTGGTGTTCATAAAAAAAAGACTCAACTTGACCGTTAAACAGATGTTGAGCGACCTTGTCAGCGATGGTGTTGGTGTAAATCAATGCTTCAAAATCATCGAGAGATAGATGATGTTTTTGCAGCCACGACCAAGTCTCGTCAGTGTTATGAAGATCGGTGGCGAGACGGAAGTCGTCTGCTGCCTGTTGGAGTTCTTCCGGCTCCACTTGAATGCCAGCCTCTGCTGCTGCTGACTCAATAATCTTGCAAGTAACGATGCCCTCCACTAAGCTAGGAATTTGGCAAGAGAGCCTGACATGCTCAAAAAGAGCTTTCTGGTCAATAGTAATCAAGCTTTGCATAATATCCTGCTGAATTTTACTTAATTTGAAACTCAATCGTTAGTTGGATGAGGCACTAGGGACTATACCTAATACCTAACACCTTGGCCTAGGGCGTGTCTTCAAACTCGGAGATCCCCCTAAATCCCCCTTAAAAAAGGGGGACTTTGAGTATGGCTCCCCCCTTTTTTAAGGGGGGCTGGGGGGGATCATAATCTTGCCGAAAACTTTGAAAACACGCCCTAACCCTCAAAACTAAATTGACAGTCAGCCGTCAGCCGTCAGCCGTCAGCCGTCAGCCGTCAGCTTATTTTCTTCAAAAGCACCGATCTAGTAGCCTGGCCACAGGCCAAGGCTGATAGCTGTTCGCTTAGCGTGCGCGTAGCGCATTAGCTGAATGCTTACAATTGACAGACTACTAGGGTTGAAATGATTCATAATTTCTTATTTTAGCCATCCATCAATGAATTTTGTCTGAAAAAAGATTAAGTTTAGTTAAGATTAATTTAATTGAATTGGGTCTTGACATCGAAAAGAAATAATTCATTAATTTATGTCTAAAACTAAAAGACAAACCCCATACATTATGTCTTATCCACTAGAAATAAAGCCTTGTTTTATGTCTAAAAAAGACTAGCTAGATTTAAGTCCAAAAACAACTATAAAAACCCTTGACATTTTCTGTTTTTGGTACGAGGATTAACTTAAGAAGTTAGCAAGCTAACTAGTCATGAATAGTTACCTGATTGCTAACTAACCCACATCTGAAATTAAGGAAAAACCCAAATGTCTAGTATTAAAATCGCTGAACTGCGTCCTGCTGGTTCAGAGCTATTCCAAGATTCTGAAAGCTTCCTCAATGAGCTAAGCGATGGTCAGGAAATGGACATGGTTTTAGGAGGAGGAGGAGTATTTAGTATAAATACCGCTAGTCTGGTGACCGTAAGTAACGTTAACGTCATTTCGTTTCTCTCGAATGTTAACTTTAATAAGGGTAAGGGTAAGGGTAAGGGTCGGAGACGCCGCCGCCGTCGTGGTAAGCATTAAGTTCCTTAAGTAAAGGGATTTCGCTCTTTACGAAGTCGGTTGTAACTGATATCTTGCACTAATGTCAGTAGTCAGCCAGGGTTTAAATACCTGGCTGATCAATCAAGTCCTCTGACCTAGAGCGTCGGTCCAGTAGACGTGGTTGACAAGTATACAAAAATGTGGGTGGTGTGAAAATCCGGCTCGAAATCTAGGCGGTTTTCTGTTGAGTGGTTGTGGGCATTCTGGCTAAAAGATGAAGATTATGGACAACAGCCATACGTCGTAAATCAAAAAGGTTCTTACGAATTCCTAAATAACGAGCGCGAGTACCCTGCCATTGACCAATGTGAGCAAGGCTATGTTCAACAGTGATTCTCTCTCGTAGTTTGGCTCGAGCAGATTGAGAAGTTTGGTATTGCCGTAATTCCTGTAATAGAGATTCATCCGGATGAATAGAAACTGTGCGACCTTTGATGTTAGTTGTACATAAGGAACGTTTGGGACACATCTGACACTTTTGACGAGGAAATTGAACTACTTTACCTTCATCAAAAGGAATGCTAACTCCATTGGGACAGCTAATTAATTGCTGTTCCCAGTCAAGAACAAATGCTGTTTTGTCAAAAACTTTACCGTTACGGACTCGCCAAGCTTTACAAATAATGGTCAAGTTTTCATCACGTTCTTTTACAAAATGACTATTGAGATATCCTCGGTCTATATGTAATTCTTTCAATATTATAAGTTGAGCTTTTAAGTCTTCCGCCATCCCTGGAGTGACACTGGCTTCGGGAACATTAGCAGGAGTGACTCCGACTGCTCGTACTAAACCTGAGTCTAAATCTTTAAGAATATGACGTTTGTAACCATCAAACCTCTTGCTACTACTTTTACGTCCATGACGCATGTGTTCGTCTTCAATGGAGATGCGCCGATTTTTGGCAACACCTTTACGGAGCTTTGGGTCGCCGTTATCTATTACCTCCACATCTTGTGCTTCCACGGTTCTAGCTACTCCCAGATGTTGATTAACATCCTTGAGGGTTTGCTCATCCAAGCTCGCTTCTTGTTCGACCCACGATTCAACTTGATTGAGGGTTTGGAGAATGGTTATTAAAGCTTGTGTTCTTGAATCTGGGTCGTCCCAATCTAAATCTAAGGCAGCTTTTAAACTTGACCCTGCTATGAGAGAAGCTCCTGATTGTGAAGCAATGATATCTAATTTTTCCCCCTGTTGATGGGCAATTACTTCTAAGGCTTTTCGTAAGGCATGACCTAAGAGGTTGTAAGTATCTTCGACTTTTGCTGCCCCCCACAAAGGACTTGAATCGAGTGCTCCCCGCAAAGTTCGAGAACTAAATCCCCCTTTTTTTTCCACCATTTCTATGGTGCGTTCTACTAAGCGGCGATCCCCTTCACTAGCAATTAAAGCTGCACGAAACCTCACCAGAGTCCCTTTCCCAAAAGGTGCTTTTTCACAGTCTAAGCAATCTAACACCAATTGCCATCTTCTATCCATGTTGAGAGCTTCTATTACTTCATCATCAGACACTCCCATATAAGCTTGTAAAATTATAGCTAAACCTAGTTGTGCTGGTGGTACTGGGCATTTTCCCACTGTACTATCTTTAAATAGGGTTGCTAGTTCAGTTTGAAATTGCTCATCAAATAATTGATGACGAATCTCCCTCAAAATTAGAAATAGTTTAGCTTTTCGGATTTTTTTAGCTACTTGTTGCTCAGATGGGGAAAGAGCAATTGGAGGATTCCAGAAAAGGGGACGCATCGGTAAACTCTTGCTCAAAACACATATACAATATTTTCTATCATCCATCCCTTACCTGAAGTTTGACAATCAATTCAGCGGTAAGGGACTTCCACTAGTAATCCCAAGAGATTCTGATTCCCCGGAAGACCTACGTAAAGTCGGGTTTCGCACCCGTAAGATGAAACCCGGAATTCGTTGCGTAGTCGGAATGCTTTTCTTACACACATTTTCCTGTGTTTGTCAATCACTTCTACTGGACTGACGCTCTAGGAATCAATGTTGGCCACATTATGATTTCAGTCTATTTTAATGGACTTTATCCATTAGCCGGTTGGTAACCATTCAGCGGTCAGCGGTCAGCGGTCAGCGGTCAGCGGTCAGCGGTCAGCGGTCAGCGGTCAGCGGTCAGCGGTCAGCGGTCAGCGGTCAGCCGTTGGCCAGGCTACGCAAATGGCTACGCTACTTGAGGTGCCGTCCGCTGACGTAACAGAGATTAAACCAATGCTTACTTGTTGTCTTGATCCCAAGCGCGAGTGGGGTAAACCCCCGCAGGTCGGTAATGGTGCGTTTTCCGTAGGCGAATTAAATTCGCCACGGGTCGCACCTCTGCATTGCTTATTCAAAAGCTGATAGCTGATAGCACCTCAAGTAGCGCATTAGCTGTTGCCGTAGCGTGTGCGTAGCACATAAGCACCTCAAGTAGCGTGTGCGTAGCACATATAGCGTTGATCACAGTTATGAGGTACAGTATTCTTTGAAGCTGATTCCCTGTTAAGCACCTAAACAAAATTAATTTCCTACTACCAATCTCTGTAACCCTTACAGTGTAAGGCTTTGATTTTTTGAAAATGGGTAATTAATTTTGTGCACCTGCTTAGGTGCGCTTTCCGCATCTAATTATTAAATTCGCTCAAGGTGCGCGCCTCCTAGGCCGGGTTCCCCGGCCTAGGAGGCGCGCACCTTCGGGTCGCACCTGAAGATGCAGCGCATCCCTATTACCTATTACCTATTACCTAAAATCCCGAAATTGTGTACCTCATAGCTATGAGAATTGCTATAAGCTGATAGCTGATAGCTGAATGCTTACCCAAGATATCAGTTCAATCGGAGTCCTTGTGGCTCCGATTGATTATTTGCAAAAATCCCCAACCATAAGACCTTAATCAAGACGTTATGTCCAAAAATTAAAGCTGATTCTATTGACTTTTTGGGCTGAATAACTAAAGATAAATAATTAAGGATGGTATCAGCTATCAGCTATCAGCTATCAGCTGTCAGCCGTCAGCTGTCAGCCATTATTTTTTTTGTTAATTTTTTCTTTAAAATAACTATGCCATTTTTATTAAGTTTTAAAAATGTTTTCGAGTACCTGATTGACCAGGGAATCTGTACTGAACAGGAAAAAAGTCTGGGTAAAATTGAACCAAAGCCTGCGAAGAACTTTAATTTGCTCCTGACCTTACCAGAAGGTCGTAAGCTCCTAGTTAAACAAGAGCCTTACCACCAAGACGGTGAAACCGTAGGTGAGTTTTTGAAGGAATGGCGCTCTCAAGAGTTTTTACGACAATTCCCAGAGGTGAGTCACCTGGGGTCTTGGCTACCTGAGGTTCTCCATTTCGATCCAGATAATTCCATTATTGTTTTTAACTACCTGAGTGACTATCAAGACCTAAGCGAGTTCTACGGTAAGGAGAATGTCTTTCCGAAAGCGATCGCTAGCTCAATTGGAGCCATGGTAGCTAGTATTCATCGTGCAACCTTGGGTGGTCAGGACTATCAGGACTTTTTCTCGGAAAAATCAGCAGAGCCATCCCCTGATCAGGCTCAGAATCTGAGTAAGGATTTGGAACGGATTGGTCCGGAAATATTTAGTCAAGTACCCGTAGATGGTCTGAAATTCTTTGCCCTGTATCAGCGCTACGATAGCCTCGGAAAAGCGATCGCTAAACTGAGTAATAGTTTCGATGCTTGTTGTCTGGTTCACAATGACCTGAAGTTGAACAATATCCTTTTACCCAACGATTGGGAGCAAGCAACGTCAGCCCCAGAGTCAGATGGCATCGTTCGACTTAGACTAATTGACTGGGAGCGCTCTAGTTGGGGAGACCCAGCCTTTGATTTAGGCTCAATTATCACCAGTTACCTGACCATCTGGCTAAGTAGTCTGGCGGTTAGTAAGTCGATTGATATTGAAGAAGCATTGAATCTAGCTATGACTCCCCTGGAACAGATCCAACCTTCCATAGCTGCCCTGATTCGGACTTATTGCGATCGCTTTCCAGAAATTTTAGAGCGCTATCCTAATTTTTTGCAGCGGGTGATGCAATTTTCTGGTCTAGCCTTGATTCAAACCATCCAGTCCATAATTGAGTACCAGAAATCCTTTGGCAATACAGGGATCTGTATGCTTCAAGTAGCTAAGAGCTTGTTATGCCGTCCAGAAGCATCGATCCGAACAGTTTTTGGTATCGAGGAATCAGAACTGATTGGTCTTAATCAGATCTTGCACCAAGTTTAAAATTGGTAGGGAATAGGGAATAGGGAATAGGGAATAGGCAATAGGGAATAGGCAATAGGCAATAGGCAATAGAGAACAGGTAAAAAAAACATGTGTGCCTCTTTTGGCTAGAAACCGCTAGATAGGGTACCTAAATGAATTGTGATAATTTTTGTTACCGACTGCCGACTGCCGACTGCCGACTCCCTACTCCCTACTCCCTACTCCCTACTCCCTTTGCTATAACAAATAGACATCTCCAAAAATTAACCTCAAACCCTTGCACTGCCTGGGTCAAAACCGAGTTTCTGGAGATGTCTAATAACAATTTTCAAACCACAAAACTATGCAATTACTTGAATCACTACCAAATCAACTGCCAGATGCTGTACCGGAGCAGCTGCGAACTGCACTAGAAGACATTGTCAACCAGCTTGAGATTCAGAAGTCCAACTTCTCTATTCGCCATCGAGATTACAAACCCTTGGAACTTCCAGCTGAGGTAGTAGAACGCTTTGGGCAATTGCCCTTAGATTTGCAAAAAAAGTATCTGAGTTTGCAACTGCGGAGTTTTCTCTACGGGCTTTACTACAACGGTTCGCTAAAAGATGGTCTAGCCCTCAATGGCGATTCAGATGACCTGACCCTGCACCAAAATTTAGAAAACAATACTTACCTGGGGATAGACCTAAAATTCTACCAGCGATTGGATGAAAGCAATACCGGTGAAGGCTACTTTGACCCGGATTGGTTGGTGCTAAGGCAAGAAAGTGATGGCACTCTGGCAGTAAATAAGGGGGGTTTAACTCTACATATCGAGCCGGAGGAGCATTTACAACCAGAAGCACAATCTCCCGCAGTTGGGGACGACGTTGCGGTGTTGCTACCTCCGAATCTAGTACAAAACGGATTCTATATGGCAGTGGGTAATCTCGGTACCTATGACTATGGGCATCCAGATAGTGAAGGGGAAATTGTCCGCATCTACTTCAACTTAACCGCTGAAGGTGCAGTGGCGGTAATGGGTAGCCTGACGCAACAGTTAAATCAAATCTCGGTGCCATTCTCTTTTAAGGTTCTCTATAATCCTGAGGATTACAACCGCTACGACTCAGGAGTACTCTACTTTGACAACAACGACTATGAAGCAGTGCGGTTAGTGCTTCGGAAGGTTTATACAGAACACCAATCCCATTTTAAGCCAGAAGTACCCCTGTTCACCAAATTCCTAGCGCCAGGATTGGGGTTAGCGGAAGAACCAGACCAGAAATTTGCTGACCAAGAAAGTTTTGGCATGAACCGCTGTCAAATTGTTGCTAATGGCTTATTGGAAGCTCACCACAAAGGAGACGATTCTCCAGAAGCTCGCATGGCAGCAATTCTGCAAGAATTTTCTCTGTTGGAGATTGAATTGCAGCACTGCTACCTAAATGCCAAATCTGAAGACATCTATACTCCGTTAGAGTTATGAAGCTAACTGATCTGACAAGCACCCTGACCGCATCCCCTGCTCAAGACACGGTTTCTGCTAGAGTTAAATCTAGAGTTAAATTCCCAAAATCAAATTTACCTTTTTACCGCAAACTAGGACGCACTGACTTAACCGTGAGCTGCCTGGGATTAGGTGGTGGGGGACACATTTCTAGTGAGGATACTCTCTACGCCTTTGACCAAGGAATCAACTACTTTTTCTACTCCAGCGATCTACATCACTATCTCTACAGTTCTATGGCTGGGGCGCTGCGCCAGCTGTGTGGAAGGGGTTCCTCAGTTCGAGAGCAGGTAGTTCTGGCAACGGTAACTTACATGACCAGGAGTCCCGATGCCATATTGACTTATCTATACGATCAGTTTGTAGACTTGGGAATTGACTACATTGATATATTTTTTTGGGGCTGGATTGATGCTGACAATGGGGATAATTTCGAGAAATGTTTGAATATTTCTAACGATCTGCGCGGTCCAAATACAGTTTATCAGCGCACCATAGAAAGAGTATTTGAAACCTCAGAACGTCTCAAAAAAATGGGTGCTGTGCGCTATATTGGTGCGTCATTCCACGACCACGATCTTGCCCGAAAGTGGCTAAATAGCCCTTTATTAGATGTGGTCATGGTTCGCCATAATGTTGCTCACCGCACTGCTCAGCAAAAGGTCTTTGCGGATCTAGCTCCCGAAGACCCCCAGCGACCGGGTATTGTGACGTTTAAGTCAGCTGGAATGCAGACTGTTCTTTGGACTCCCCCGGAGGATCTACCAGAAGACTGCTGGACACCTTCAGTACCAGATTTATATCGCTACTCTTTAAGTCAGAACTGTGTGGATGTTGCCTTGGCAGGTTTGACTTGTCGTGAAGAAGTTGATGCAGCGATCAAAGGCATTCAGAAAGGAAAACTAACCCAGGCTGAAGTAGACTATCTCAATCTCTATGGCGATTTACATCGCAATCGGATCAATATCGAAGAAATTCCACCTGAACACTTGATTTACCAACCTGAACCTGTTGTTATTTATAGATGAGAGGTCAGCTATCAGCCGTCAGCTGTCAGCCGTTGGTCTTTTGCTGATAGCTGATACGCGACACGCTGATACGCGACACGCTAATAGCTGATAGCTTACAGAATTTATACTGTTAAACTACACAATTGATTAATCACAAAAAGCCATGACACAAACGACAGAAACCTTAGAAAAACCGGTAGTAGTAGAAACTTCCCCAGTCACGGATGCAGATATTATTGCTTACCTGCGCCGTTCCAGGAAATTTGGTGAAATTGCTAGCTTAGCTGAACAAGATGCCTTGATTTTGGATGTGTGTGAGGAACTTAGTATTACAGTTTCCGATCAGGAATGGCAAGCGGCTGGAGATGCTTTTCGTTTAGAGCACAAGTTGCTAGGGGTTACTGAAACCAATACTTGGTTTTATGAGCAAAAGATTACTGTAGAAGAGTGGTCTGAAGGCATTAAAGTCGAGCTGTTGACGAAGAAATTAAAAGAGCATCTGTTTGGAGGAGCTGTCGATGGTGATTATATTAGCAATCGCGAAAACTATAGACGAGTCGCCCTCTCTCAAATTCTTGTGGTTGACCTAGCCCAGGCTTTGAAAATAGTTAAAGCACTCCGCTATGACAACGCTTCTTTCTGTGCTTTAGCACTGGAACACTCGAAGGGAAAACAGTCCCAAGACAATGGCGGTTTTGTGGGGATTCGATTTTTAGCAGAACTTTCCCAAGACATTGCCAAAGGGATTTATGAAGCTAAAGAAGGTGATGTTATCGGACCGATTCAAACTAAACTTGGCTATCATATCCTCAGAGTTGAGAAGTGGTTTCCAACGGAACTAAGTGAATCCGTTAGAGAGGCAATTTTAGAATCCCTATTTCAGAATTGGTTACAGGATCAAAGCCAGAATGATTCTGTATAAAATTCGTAAGCAGTCAGCCGTCAGCTATCAGCTGACTACTTACAAAGAAAGCACATGAATCCTGGCAATTAAGGAGTAGCTTAAGTTAAGCAAAAGGGGGTTGTTTAAAAAAATAATGTTATCTAAGATACCTGTTTTTATAGCATTAGCTGTTAGTGGGTTTAACTTAGTTAGTGGGTTAGATACTATTTGGCTTGAGCCAGTTAAAGCACCAGTTGTTAGTCAGCTTAATACCATGAGTGTTCAAGGTAGTAGTGTTTTAAAAACGGAAAGCAGAAAAGTTAGCCCTTTTACTGCGATTGACGTTAGTGGTAGTTATGACATTGAAATTGTTATTCAGCCAACTACCAATCTTGAAATTAGCGGTGATGATAATATTTTGCCCCTAATTATTACAGAAGTCAGGGATAATACCCTATTCATTTATCCTGAAAAAAGTATTTCTCCTAAAACCCTCTTAACAATTAAAGCATCTAGCCAAAATATCGAGCAACTATCTAGCCATGGCGCTAATTATGTGAAAATTTACAATGTCAATAATCAGCGGTTAGAGATTGAGAAAAATGGTAGCGGCAAGACTGAACTATATGGCAATACGAAAGAGCTATATCTAAAGGTATATGGAGCCGTTGATGTCAATGGTAAAAATCTTTCCTCTACAAAAGCTAAGGTTGACCTATTTGGTGCTTCCCAAGTAGATGTTTATGCAACTGAAAAGCTTACTGCTAATGTATTTGGGTTAGGAAATATCAATTATTACGGCAATCCTAAAAACGTCATTAGAAACATATTAGGATTAGGTTCGATTACTAAAAAATAAGTACGTAAGCATTCAGCCGTCAGTGGTCAGCCGTGAACTAAAAGCTCACGCTACGCGAACAGCTTAAAATAAACCTCCTTCGTGGCACAGGCTTCGACGCTGGGACTTAACTCAGATTAAACGAATGCTTACCTCTTTTATTCCATAGCTGATACGCGACACGCTAATAGCTAATAGCTAATAGCTGATACGCGACACGCTGATAGCTGATAGCTTACATAAGTACTAAGGAGTAAAAACGATGATTTTATCTAGAATTAGTTTCTTTGATGGCAGTGACGATAGCTTTTTTTCTGGATCTGAGTCTGGCATCAAGCTAGAGGAATTTAATCCTCTTTCCTTTTTGGAACCTAGAGTCGGCATTTCTTCGTTGAATAGGAGCTTTAATCGAAATCAGATTTCTGAAGAGAGAAGCAATGACATTCTGACTAGCACGAGTGGTAATAATTCCTTTTCTGGAGGAGAAGGTGATGACATTCTTGTAGGTGGAACAGGAAATGATACTCTTGATGGTGGAGAAGGTAACGACATTATCGCTGGCCTGAGTGGAGATGACTCGATTTCTGGCGGGTTAGGGGATGACACTCTCACAGGTGGAGGTATTTCCTTGTCTCAAGACGGTAACTCTACTACTATCAAGGTCATTGATACCAGTGGTATTGATACTCTTAGTGGTGGGGAGGGAGCCGATAGATTAGTGCTAGGGGGAAAGTCTCAATTTTTCCCTGAAAGTACTGTGATTCAGTATGATGAAGCAGGGAATGATGACTATGCTCTGATTACGGATTTTGATACTGGCGAGGATGTTATTCAACTTGGTGGTTCTAAAAGTGATTATCGCTTGGATTCATCGCCGATTGGTTTACCGTCAGGTACAGGGATATTCCTAGGAAATGAGCTGATTGCTATTGTCCAAGGGAGTTTAGAGCTGGATCTTAGTGCTAGCTATTTTGAAGGTTCGGAAGTTTAGGTAGAATTAAGAATTAAGAATGTAGAATTTAGAAGGCAGAAGCCAGAAGCCAGAATGTAGAATGTAGAATTTAGAAGGCAGAATTTAGAAGGCAGAAGCCAGAAGCCAGAAGCCAGAATGTAGAATTTAGAAGGCAGAAGGCCGAATGTATAATTATTAATTCTCAATTCTCAATTCTTAATTCTCAATTCTTAATTCTTAATTCTTAATTCTTAATTCTTAATTCTACATTCTTAATTCTACATTCTTAATTTTTTTTCAAAACCCTTGACAATCATTTTTATAATCATTACAATAATCATTGTAAACGTAATTAAGTTTTTTAGCCATGTCTACAGAATTTATTCCGAATCACAACAATAATCCCAAGAAACAACGTATTAAGTACATTAAGGGCTCTCCTGAAGCAGTAACCAAAACTATTTACGGCCTTTGCGCACTCGGGTATGGGTCGGTTTCCGACTGGAGCCCTTTGCAACCGACGGGCATTCCGGGGCAAGTAATTAGTTTTGCAACCAAGTATCAAACTTGGCGTTAATAGGTTAAATTTATGGGGGGGTTTCCCCCCCGGTCTGGTCCGGTAGGATCACATCCGGATTGATTCGGAAACTGATAGACAAGACAATTGCGTTTACAGTATTGAAATAGCCGTGGATAGTATTTCTACGGCTATTTTTTTTTGTAAGCTATCAGCTTAAGCGCTACGCGCACGCTACGCGAACAGCTATCAGCTATCAGCTATCAGCTTAAGCGCTACGCGCACGCTACGCGAACAGCTATCAGCTATCAGCTATCAGCTTAAGCGCTACGCGCACGCTACGCGAACAGCTATCAGCTATCAGCTATCAGCTTAAGCGCTACGCGCACGCTACGCGAACAGCTATCAGCTATCAGCTTATGATTGGGGCTACACCTATGGTGGGCAGTGCCTAGTAACGGGCTTTGTCAGCTGATTTGTATCAAGCACTGCCCACCCTACATGAACTAAAATCAATTAAATTGATCGTAATGACCACCTATTGCAAAAATATAAACATAGTTATCATCAAATTTGTAAATAAGGCGATCTTTTTGAGAAATTATTCTTGACCACAACCCCGATAAATTATGTTTTAACGGTTCAGGTTTTCCCATTCCTTTACCGGGATCGTCTCTCAGCATTTCTTTGATGATTTTACAAAGGGTTTGATGGAGTTTTTTGTCTTTTTTACGAAGTTCTTCGTAATTTTCCCAAGTTTTGCCCTCAAATACTAAGGATATCATCTAGTTCTTCCTGATTGGGAGAGTAGCCTTTATTTTGGGTATGGGTAGCTTGAGAATGGTTAATCTGTTCCATTAAATGGCTATTTTGTAATACATACAAGGTTTCTTGTTGTTGTTCCAAATCTTCGGCACTAATAATAATAAAGTATCCCTGATTGGGATCGGTTATTTTGAGGGTAGTATGGTGATTGATGACTTGTTTAATAAAGTCTTGGATGTTAGTTTTAAATTGCTTGATAGGGATAGAGTTCACGATTTTTTCCTCATTTATACTTAAGTATAGCAAGTTAATATAGCGGTTTTAAATTAGGTGAGGTAAAAGTTTGTTGGTGTTAGGGAGCAGGGAGCAGGGAGCAGGGAGCAGTAAAGCCAGAAGAGGGAAGAGAGAAAAAATTATCTGTACCTGATTAGGTAACAAAGCGCTATATTTGCTTGAGTTAGTTGTATGCATTCATCTCAAGTCGGGTTGAATACTCATAATAAAAGTTGATCGAAGGCAAAGGGCAGAAGGCAGCTTTGCTGAAGTAAAAGAATAAGGTTTCAAGGGAATGGTGCGATGGGCTACGCGCAGCCAAAGGCGATTGATCTTAGGTCAAGCTTCGCGATGAAGCGTTCGTAAAGCGTGGCCCAAAGGCCTCAGCTTCCGCTAAATGCGATCGCTTTTAGGGGTTCCAAAGGAGCATCGCAACGGTGACACGGCAGCAAGGTTGTGAGTAGAGCCTATGTGCCCACTATGATGTAAACCTAAGAGTTTTTTTTCTTATCAAATAAAATTATGATTTTTTTCTCTTATCAAATAAAATTTTGGCTCTTTTTACTCTCTTGCTTTTTGCGTCTTGCTTCCATCACTTTTACTACAACCAGTGTATTGACATTCTAGATACAAACACTATAGTAGTTTATAGGAATAAGCTAGGCAGCATTTACCTTAAAATAAAATGATTTGTGATAATTTTTGTTTCCTAATTCCAATTGCCTTTCCTATATATATCGTTTTTCATAACTATGAGGTACATCGGTGCGCTTTCCGTTGGTGACTTAAATTTACCAACAGAAAGCGCACCTTTACAAATATGAAATGCATCCCACTATTAACGGTTGACATGACCACAAATAAAAAAACGATAAACCCACAAAAACCCAGTAGGAAAACTCAAGGTGTAACACAATTATCAACTAGACCAAAAACAAGGTCTGGGAAGGTTATTAATGAACTGCTTATCAACATTTGGGAGCCCTTGGATCAGCTTGGAAAAGCTTTAATAGGTGACCTCTGGCGAGATGTCTATTTAACAATTCAGGATGCCATTGGTCTTGGGATCCTATACGTTATTTTCGGCTGGATATTTCATTGGATAACTAAAGAAAATTTTACAAGCTTTGATCAATGTTGGAATACCTGGAGCGTTTGGGAAGTAAACCGCTACTTCTGCCTTGTTGTTGTTTTGTTAGCTTTTAGCTCCTGTATTACCTTATGTGGTCGAATCCTCAAACGCTTATTAAAAGATATGATTAATCTATGACGCTATAACTAAGTTAGTGAATATGTCTACAGTTAAACGCGAAGAAATTAGTCTCTACCAAGAAGCCAAAGCTAGTTTAAGTTCCCTGTTTTGGCAAACAGCCCAAGTCTTTACTAGTTTACTAGTAATATTCTTGTTCGCTGGTGGCAAACCTCCCGGTTGGTTAGTCACCACCAGCTTTGTCGTCGGTACTGTATTTGTTTTTTGGAGAGAAAACAAGCGAACTAAGGATGGATCAAGTGAACATAAACAAATAAATAATAACGAGCATAAACCAAACAAATCTATGGTTCCCACTTATAAGAGTTACAAGCAAAGGAAAGCTAATCAAGTTCTGAGACGATCAATTGCAGAGAAAGAAACTACTATAGATGACCAGAGTGATGCCAAGTTTAACGCTAGTGCTAACTACTTCGAAAAAGCTGATTATGTTAGTAGTGAACAAAGCTATGCTAAGCAAACTAATATGGATAGAGACTCGAAAATACAGAAATGGCAAAACTATTTTAATTTTGCATTAATTATAATCATTTTTACGGCACCACTATTTACTTTTGGAATCAAAGAATTGGGGAAAAAAAATTATAAAATATATAAAAATAATCAAGGAATGATTGCTGAAATAAATAGTAAACCTCTTGTTTATTCTTCTCCAGTAATTTCACAAATTCCGACAGATGATAACCCTGAAAAAACTCAAAAATTATCTAAATCAGTTGAACCCCAACTAGTTGAACCTATAGAAGTTGAAAATAAAGGTATTATATATAATTTTAAAAATTGCCAAAAATCCTTAAATGTAAATTCAAGTACTCAATCCATAAGTTGTGCTATATTAATTACAAGCACTAAAGAAAATGTTCAGTTGCGTTTATATTCCAATCGCACTTCTTCTCAAAGAAGTAGACTATTGGATCAAGGTAAAGAATATGTAGCCACAAAAGTTGAATTTGGTACATACAGTAGTAATCGCATAGGTTATGTAAAAAATAGCTTGATTAAGGATGTACCGATAGAAGCCATTATTGATTTTGATGGAGTTCCACTAGAATTAAACCAGATAGATATCCTGCAATTTACATCCTATTTAGAGAGTTCTTATTACAAAGGTAAACTCAATACTGAATTACGTAATTTGCCGGTTATTCCGGAAAAATAGAAATTATCTAATTTACAAATAGGTTATAGCGGTTTTTAATTAGGTGAGGTACAAATTTTAGGGTTTTAGGGAACAGTGGCGTAGGGTGCGTGATAAGACGGGCTCCCCTTGATTTTCCCCCTGTTGACATCGGTTGAGATAGCCCGGCCCGTAACGCACCACTGGATCAAACTAGAGATCCTTCCCCCTTGCCTCAGCGCAGCCCTATAAATAATTTGTCTGTAGATAACTTAAGGTTAGGAAAAAGATAAGATTTGAGACAATCCCCTCTACGAAACATTACGTTCTGATATTGATCATTTACCAAACAACAGACCGTTACCGTCGGTTGCTTGGGGCTACCAATAAAGTATTTTCCGCCAATACCGAGATAATCCACAATCCAGTATTCTGGAATCCCCAAAGCTTCGTAATCTTCATACTTACGAGCATAATCATTCTGCCAATTTGTACTAACGACTTCAACCACAAGTTTTACTGTAGTACCCAGAGTTATCACTGGTTCCCTTGCCCAAAGTGGTTCGTTTACCAATTCTCCCTCATCAAGGACAACAAGATCTGGTCTGAAAGCGTTGAAGGTTCCCAAGGGCTGAATTAAGCAACGGTGTGGGATAAAATAAGGTACATCTAAACGATCTATTTCTACGTTAAGCTTTCGGCTAATCAACGCAACTACTTGCTCGTGGGGGCCAGTTGGTTCCATCTCAATTAGCTCTCCATCAATGAGTTCGTAGCGTTCATCATCTCCATACTGAGCAATAAATTCTTCTGGACTGATACCGGTTGTGGTTGCTGATAAAATCATAGAGCGGTCTCCTACTAAAACCTTACTGTTATCAACACCTAACTAAAATGTAAGCTATCAGCTTATGCGCTACTTGAGGTGCTTTTGAATAAAACAGGTAAGCATTGCTTTAATCTGAGTTAAGCCACAGCATCGTTCGCACAGCGTGGCCGTTCGCGTAGCGTGGCCAAAAGGCCAAAAGGCCAAGGCCAAAGCCTGTGCCACGGCTGACAGCTGAACACTGACAGCATGAACATTTGGATTGATGCCCAACTGCCTCCAACATTAGCAACAAGCCCTTGGGTGGTGCGTTACGGGACGGGCTATTTCAATACTAGCGCTAGGTTTTAACATGAGGGCAAGCCCGCCCCTAACTCACCCTACGCACGACGCACGACTGCCTCCAACATTAGCAGCGAGCCCTTGGGTGGTGCGTTACGGGACGGGCTATTTCAACACTAGCGCTAGGTTTTAACATGAGGGCAAGCCCGCCCCTAACTCACCCTACGCACTATCACCTACTATTTATAAGTGTTCAACGGAACATGATCTGAGCAATTAACTTAACTGAGCGACTACCTGATTTGCCAATAAGGTTTCATTGGTAAGTAAATCATCTACAGTAACTCTCAAGTAACGTTCACCATCAACTTGAAACTGGAGTTTAATGCGATCGCTTCCGGGATTGCCCAGGGGTGTTAATTTAGCCAGACTTCTTGCCCCATCCCTATCATTCAGGGGTTGCACAGCGTTTTCGCCCTGGCCTAACTGACGAGTAATCAAGCGATCGCCTTCAAAATAAATCTCTGTGCCACCAGTTTGGGAGCCTAACTCTCCTAAAATTAGCTCTATACTCGGTTGATTCTCTACCGATGCTCCTAAGAAGAGTTCTACGGGCTCACTCATGGGGTAAGGCTGTCCTTCTCTAATGATTGAGTGCCAGTTGTGACGCTTTAACCGTCTATCCCAATAGCGAATTCCGTAGCTATGGTAGAGGAAATCTTGGACTTCGATACCTTGGCTGAGCTGAAGTGCGCCAGTTGCGATCGCTTCAAAGGGTTTTTGGCAACGAACCTTGTTTGAATCGAAGTACTGGTTTACCCATGCCTGAACCGCTGGGATCTTCACCGTGCCACCCACTAACAAGACACCATCTATATCTGGCACTTCTATACCATTGCGTCTTGCTTGTTGCAGCACTTCCGTCATCTTATCATCAAGAGTATCAAAAAACTGGTGTTCTTTGAGGATAGTTTCAAACGTCTCCCGGTCTAGTTTTAGTTCGTAACTCTCGAAGGTTTCATCATTAAAATAGACTTCAGTGGCCTCAGACTGCTCAGACAGTTGAATTTTCAGGCGTTCTGCGAGTCGAGTAGTCAAAGGCGATCGCATTAACCCTTGAGTTTCCACAAAATAATCGACCAGCCAGTTATCAATATCTGTCCCACCCAAGTTTTGTCCCACTTTCGCCAGCACACGGGCAATTTTCACCTTCTGGCTAGACCCTTCACCAAACGACTTTTCCCCCCACTTAAGAATAAACCCGAGGGGTTTTTTATTCCCTTGAGCCTCCTGATTCAGCTGCACCAGAGATAAATCCAGAGTGCCACCACCAAAGTCTATAACTAGCAGAGTATCCCCTTCCGCAATACCATAGCCCAAGGCAGCCGCTGTCGGTTCATCCAGCATCCTCACCTGTTCCACTGGCAACGATTGGCAGATTGTACTAAGCCAATGGCGGTAAGCTTCAAAGCTATCCACAGGCACAGTCAGAATCACCGATTCAATCCCAGAATCCCCCGCCTCTGACTGGAGGGCTGATAGGTTTTCAATAATTTGGTTGAGGAACCATTCCCCAACTTGTTCAAAGGTGATCACGGTACCATCCAGTTCTGGCAGAAATCCCTGAACCTCAGCACCAATCCCCCGTTTGAAGCTGCGGAAGAATCGAGGGTCACTGCTGAGGTCCAAACCGCGATCGCGTACTGCCTGTCCAACAATCACCTTACCCTGAGCCGCATCTTCCACATACACCAAACTCGGAATTAACGGAGGATTTTGACTAAGTTGCAGTGCAAGTCCTGGTAAGGTGATAGTTTCTGGCTTTTCCGTGACTGGGTTCCAGCGAGTGATTACCGTATTGCTCGTGCCAAAGTCAATAGCGTAGGACGTAGTACTGGTGCTAGGCATTAATGTTTATTGAACTGATCTTATTAATATTATTTATTAATAAATATCAGTTTATGGCTGAACCACTCAATAGCCAGGACACCTGTACCCAGGAAGACGCTTTAGCAATCCCTGTCGGAATTGTGATAATTTTTGATGTCATATTCCCGATTCCCGATTCCCGATTCCCGATTCCCGATTCCCTTTGCTGATGCCATATTCCCGATTCCCGATTCCCGATTCCCGATTCCCTGTTCCCTTTAGACATCTAACTCTTGCCTAAAGCTTAGCCATGCTGCCATCGCCTCTGGATTAGATGCTACTCCTTTTTGCATCAAAATCACACCATCTTTAAAATCAATGATGCCATACTCGTTAGCCTTGGTGACCCGGTCAATCATGTTAACTAAAGAGCGCAACCGCTGACCATCATGCTTAAACGCAATTTGATAGCGTTGTAACCGCCATAAATCTGCGATCGCATAATCCACCTTCACCACCTCGCCATTATCATTGCGCAACTGTAAATCCCCTAAGCGGATGATTTCCCGACGTCCTGACAGATGAGGGACTAGATAGGTAGTAGCTGAGACACTAGCATTTCGGGGAATCTGAGCCAGTAATGACCGGATCGACCTCACACGAGACCACTGTTGCGTTAACGGCACATAGACGAAGGGTTGGTAGGAATCCGGAAGGAGGAAATAAAAGGTTCGATTTGGGCTAGAGGTAATGGTCAACACTACCGCAAGGGTTAGACAAAAAATCCAAAAGCGCCGAAACTTAGACCTAGCAGAGATCACAGCTTGACTAAATTGGGGATGAGCTGACCACCAAAGTATCGCGCCATAGAATAGCCCAGGTACTACGGTCATCGCATAGCGGATATTAATCGCAAGCACTGATTGACCTTTACCCAACAGGAGTTTTAGCAAAGGAAATGCTGCGATAGACCAAGAAGCGGGAGCAATAGCTGGTATAAATGCTAACGGTAACCATTGACCTAATAAATACTGAATGGTGCCAAAAAAGGGAGTAAACAGTTCTACTAGTAAACGCCAAGGATTAGTCAGCATACCCTTAATAATTTCCAGAGTAGACGCCTCATCCCCATCAGCGTACTGACCAAAACGCTCGATCATGAACCGTTGAGAAATATCTTCCGAAAATAGAGGCATAATTAGATTGGTCAAGACAAGTATGTAACCGAAGCTGAGGGTACAAACTGCCAGACCAATGCGAGGGTAGCGCCGACTGACGATTAAATAGAATCCCACACCAAACAAACCTATCCCGGAATCTTCCCGTACAGCTAAAATCAAAATTGCCAGCAACCAAAACAGCCACCACCATCGTTTTTCCATAGCTAGCAGTAGCCCAAACACAAACAGGGGAATTTGGCAGATGTCATGGAAATTGGCTAAAGTTGGACCAAGAATAGCATTAGCACAGTAAAAGCTAACCGTAATCATTGCTGCTAACATCGGTTGCAGATACTGTCTGGCCAGGATATACAAAACTACACCAGCAGCTGTTACCAAGGTTACCTGCAAAACGGTTAGGGTAGCGGGAAATGGAAACAAAGCATATAACGGTAACCAAAGTAATAGCGCGGGAGTAAAGTGTTGCCCTAATCGGTGGTAATAGACATCTGGAACTTCCCCATTATGAACTACATTAGTAGACAGCTGGGATGAAAGAGTACTCTGAAAGAAGCGACCGTGACTTCCATTCCAGAAGACTTGATTAAAAATTCCTTGGTCGTAAGAAGAATAAAAGGTATAGTGTCGATGTATAGTAAAAATTAAGGTGAATAAAAAAAATGCGATCGCTGCAGTAATAGCAAGTTTTAACCCAGGTTTTTTTGTCATTTGTCCTTGGTATTAAGCTCCAGAAATTTTAGCTTTTTTTAAACTACTCTTGTTTTCAACATACCCTCACGCTTATCGGGAAAAAGATATAGCGTTTCTCATAGCTATGAGGTACAAATATTTTTTTACCTCTTGCTAGCATGCCTATTGCTAGCATGCCTATTGCCTCTTGCTAGCATGCCTCTTGCCTGCTCCCTGCTCCCTGCTCCCTGCTCCCTGCTCCCTGCTCCCTGCTCCCTGCTCCCTGCTCCCTGCTCCCTGCTCCCTGCTCCCTGCTCCCTGCTCCCTGCTCCCTAAAGCCCATAATTTTGACCTCATTAGTTTGAGAATTGCTATAGCTAATTGTGACTACTCCCGAGCCATTCCCAATCAGCACTTCTGAGGTCTGAGGTTTGAGGTCTAACTTCCCCATTACTTACTATGGGAATTTTAATCGTAAATGTTGTCCCAACGCCCAATTGACTAGTCAGTTCAATCTCTCCCTGATGCTGTTCCACACAGCGTTTCACAATCGATAGTCCCAGACCAGTCCCTTGAATTGTCCCCACATTTTTGGCTCGATAAAAGGACTCGAAAATTTTCTTTTGGTCTGCTTCAGCAATCCCAATTCCTTTATCCTGGATGCGGAACACAACCAACTGCTGTTTCAGATCACAGGTTAGGTGAAAGGTGACGATTTCATCAGAAGGAGAATACTTCAGAGCATTGGTAAGCAGATTAGTTATAATGTAATGTATAAGCTTATCATCCATACAGACTTCTGTATAGACCCCGTCAGAGGTAAAAACAATCCGGTTGCGGCTGGCTTCATCTAGGCATAGTTCTGCCATTAAATCCTGGCAGAATTGCTCTAAGTTCATCGGAGTTGGAATAAATTCTAGCCGACCTACTTCAGCTTGACCGATTAGCAACACCTCTTCCATCAACTCAGTCATGCGCTCTACTGAAATAGTAATTCGTTTTAGATAACGCTGCTTTTGCTCCTGAGTGGCCAGATTACCATAGCGCTTGAGTAATTCAGCGGCAGTTAGGATCACACTGAGGGGATTACGGAATTCGTGGCAAACGGTGGAGACGAACTGGGAGCGGAAATCTTGGATTTCTTGCTCTTTTTCCAACACCTGCTCTAACATTTCTGTCTGAGGATCCTCGCTGATATCCCAAAACGCGAGCACTACTCCATTCACGTTTCCCAGTTGGTCTTTGAGGGGTGAGGCACTATTACCAACGGGAATTCGAGCACCGTCCTTTGTAATCAAAGAGTTATGCTCGCCCAGATAGACAACTTGTCCGGTCTTGATTACTTTATCTAGGGGATACTTGACTAGATTACCGGTCAGGTCATTAACAATTGGGAACACTGAGGTCACATCTCGCCCCCATACCTCCGATGGCTTCCAGCCAGTCAGAGCTTCAGCGGAAGCATTCATAAAGGTAATGGTACCTTGGGTCGTGGTAGCAATAACTGCATCATCGATAGAGTTTAAAATGGATGCCAACTGAGCTTGGCTGTTCTGCAACGACTGCTCGATGTGGTATTGCTGAAGAGCCATTTCAATAGCAACTCGCAAGTCTCTCTCGTTAAACGGTTTAGTCACATAACCAAAGGGTTGGGTAACCTTAGCCCGTTGCAAGGTATCTTCATCCGCATAGGCAGTTAAATAGACGATAGGAATACGTAAATGTTCACGGATTTGCCTAGCAGCAGTAATACCATCCATCTTGCCTTTGAGGAAAATGTCCATCAGCACTAAGTCAGGCTTAGTTTGAGCGGCTTTGGTAATGGCTTGAGAGCCAGATGAAGCGGTAGCTGATACCATATACCCCAGTTGCTTAAGTTGGCTAGCAATTGTCTTAGCAACAATAACTTCGTCTTCTACAACTAATACCCTGGTCACCACGATTGTTGTCCTATTGCCTATACAATTGTTGCTGTTGAGAATACTATTCGGAAAGCTGTGCCCTCGCTATGGCCCTGAAACATACTCCCGTCTAATTGCTCCGTTGCCAGGTCATAAACTAACGATAATCCTAAAGACTGGGTATTACGCCAATCTAACTCTTCTGGTAAACCAACCCCATTATCTCGGACAATCAATTCAACCTGATCGTCCCCGCTATGGTGCAATTGAATGTGAATCTCACCAGAGCGTCCATTGGGAAATCCGTACTTCAGGGAATTGGATACCAGTTCATTGATGATTAGACCGCAAGGGATGGCCTGATCAATACTGAGCGGAATGGGTTCAATAGTGGTGTTCAACTGAATCCTATCGCTAGTTACTTGATAAGCTACCAATAAGTTCACCGCTAGGTTCTGGATATAATCGACTACATCCAGGTTGCCTATCACTGAGGCACCATAAAGTTTCTTGTGAATTAGAGCCATGGCTTCAAGGCGATGGCGAGCTTCCGACAGGTGTAGTCGGGTTTGGGGTTCATCTATTGTCTGGGATTGCAAGTGTAGCAAGCCAGAAACAATTTGTAAGTTGTTTTTGACCCGATGGTGAATTTCTTTGAGCAGCACCTCTTTCTCAACTAGGGTAGCTTTGAGGTTTTCCTCGACCTGTTTGAGCTGTGTGATGTCGATGGCTATGTTATCGATCCGAATTGGAGTGTTATTAGCATCTGTGAGGAGGTGAGCACGATGGCGAATCCAACTCACAGCTCCATCCGGTCGCAAAATTCTGTAGTCAATATCTTTGGCACCAGTTGACAGCAGGGTTTGCTCTGCCAGTTGATAGGTTTCGAGATCGTCTGGGTGAACCACTGATTCCCACAGGCATAAGTTTCCGAAGAACTCAGTGATACTGCGACCATAGACTTGCTCGGTAGCACTGTTAAGATAAAGCAGTTTGTCAATCGAAGGATCAAAAGACCATACCACTGCTTCTAGGGAAGTCAGAATACTCTCAAGACGTTCTTGGCTCAACTGCCAGGCATGTTCATTTTCCCCCAATTCCTGCTCAAACTGCTGATTGACAGCAAATTCCTGCTGCCATCGCTGATTAGCTGCCACTAATTCCCCTTCTTTGTGAGTCAACTGTTGCTGTAAGTCTTCGACCTTAGTCACGATAGCAGAGAGGATTGCTGCCATGGTGTGGGGGGTCACCACACGCACTACTTGACCTTGTTCATCCACTAGGGGTAGGTGACGAATCTCGTGTTGACGTAATTGGGACTCTACCAAGAAAATGTCCGGTGTCGGTATGATGGGCAAGGTAATTAACTCAAGAGTCATCACATCAGCAATGGAAACCCCTGAGTTAACCATTCCGGCTGATGCTACTTTGACCACATCCCGTTCTGTAAAAATGCCTACCAATTGCTGCTGCTGTACTACCAGCACATAACTCCTTCCAGTTTGATTCATCGTAGCGATCGCTTCCGTTACTGGAGTATCGGGAGCAATGGTGATCGGCTGCTGGTCGCAAGGAAAATTTACAATGGAAAGTTGACCAGAAATGCCATTTTTCAGGTAATCTTTAGCTTCCATATAACCCTCGAAGCGCCAAATTATTGGATACTTTTAGGGAGTCGAAAGATAAACATTAACACAATCCAGTAGCAATTCAAAGAGACGGTATGCATCTCAGTGAAATTACTCATCCAAATCAGTTGCACGGTCTATCGATTCGTCAACTAGAGGAAATTGCCCGTCAAATTCGCGAGAAACATCTCCAAACCATAGCTACTAGTGGTGGTCACTTAGGACCAGGCTTGGGAGTGGTAGAATTAACCTTAGGTCTGTATCAAACACTTGACCTTGACTATGATAAGGTAGTCTGGGACGTTGGACACCAAGCTTATCCCCACAAAATGCTCACGGGGCGCTATAACCGATTCCATACCCTACGGCAGAAAGATGGTATTGCTGGTTATCTAAAGCGCTGCGAGAATAAGTTTGATCACTTTGGAGCGGGTCATGCGTCCACCAGTATTTCTTCCGCTTTGGGTATGGCCCTCGCCCGAGACCGCAAAGGGCAAAACTTCAAAGTGGCAGCAGTTATTGGTGATGGTGCTCTGACCGGTGGCATGGCCTTGGAAGCCATCAATCATGCAGGGCATTTACCCCATACTAAACTACTGGTGGTGCTCAATGATAATGAGATGTCCATCTCCCCCAATGTGGGGGCTATTCCCCGTTACCTCAACAAAGTGCGGCTTTCTGAGCCGATGCAGTTTCTTACTGACAATTTAGAGGAACAGTTCAAAAATCTCCCCTTTGTCGGTGAGTCTTTATCCCCAGACTTGCAACGGCTCAAGGAAGGGATGAAGCGTTTAGCCGTACCTAAGGTCGGAGCAGTATTTGAAGAACTTGGCTTTACTTACATCGGACCGGTAGATGGTCACAATCTAGAGGAGTTAATTTCCACCTTTACCAACGCCCACAAGCTAGATGGACCAGTGCTGGTGCATGTGGCAACTACGAAAGGCAAGGGGTATGCGATCGCAGAAGCGGACAAAGTGGGTTACCATGCCCAAAGTCCCTTCAACCTAGCTACGGGTAAAGCCCTTCCAGCTAAAAAACCCAAACCCCCCGGCTATTCCAAAGTTTTTGCCCACACCCTAGTCACACTAGCTCAGAATAATCCCAAAATCATTGGCATCACGGCAGCTATGGCTACCGGGACAGGGTTGAATAAATTGCAAGAAAAACTCCCTGACCAATACATAGATGTGGGGATTGCGGAACAACACGCCGTCACCCTAGCAGCTGGCCTAGCCTGTGAAGGAATGCGACCGGTTGCAGCTATTTACTCCACCTTCTTACAACGGGCTTACGACCAAATTATTCACGACGTTTGTATCCAAAACCTACCGGTCTTTTTCTGCCTCGACCGTGCAGGAATTGTGGGTGCTGATGGCCCTACTCACCAAGGGATGTATGATATCTCCTATTTGCGATGCATTCCCAATATGGTAATTATGGCTCCCAAAGACGAAGCTGAACTGCAACGTATGGTAGTTACAGGAATAAACCACACCGATGGTCCGATTGCCATGCGCTATCCTCGGGGTAGTGGCTATGGCGTTCCCCTGATGGAAGATGGTTGGGAAGCACTACCCATTGGTAAAGCAGAACTCTTGCGTAATGGTGACGACCTGTTAATGGTAGGGTACGGCACTATGGTTTACACCGCCATGCAAACCGCTGAAATTCTTAGCGAGCATGGTATTGAAGCAACGGTGATTAATGCTCGTTTTGTCAAGCCCCTAGATACAGAATTAATCTTCCCCTTGGCTCAGAAAATTGGTCGTGTAGTTACCCTAGAAGAAGGGTGCTTAATGGGTGGCTTTGGTTCAGCGGTGGCAGAAGCACTCATGGACAATGATATATTAGTTCCCCTCAAGCGCTTTGGTGTACCGGATCAATTAGTGGATCATGCCAAGCCCGATGAATCAAAAGCTGATTTGGGGCTGACTGGCTCTCAAATTGCTGAACAGATCAGGGCAGCGTTCTTTAATAGACAGCCATCTTCTGTTAGTTAATCTATCAATGTTAACAGTTGACAGTTAACTGTTAACTGTTAACCGTTAACAAAATAGCAATTAACAATTAACAATTAACAATTAACAATATATCGAACTTATATGAACCCATCCACATACCAAGTTTATCCCGTTGTTTGGGAAAACGACCGAGTTATCCTCATTGACCAAAACCGCTTACCCGGCAAATATTCCATTGTAGAAATCAGCCGCTGTGAAGATATGGTTGAGGCGATTAAAACTATGATTGTTCGGGGAGCGCCAGCTATTGGAGTAGCAGCGGCTTATGGCATTTACCTTGGCGCAAGAGAGATTAAAACAAAAGAACGTAAGGCTTTCCTCGCAGAGCTTGAAATTGTAGCGCAACAGTTGCGGCAAACTCGTCCTACAGCCGTGAATTTGTTTTGGGCAATCATGCGGATGCTTAAAAATGCCTATGAAACGATCGGGACAGTAGAAGAGATTAAAGCTTCCTTACTTGAAACAGCTCAACAAATTCAGCTGGAGGATTTACAAACCTGTCAATCCATAGGCGATCGCGGATTAGAAGTATTACCGACAACCCCCGACAAACTCTGTCTTCTGACCCATTGTAATGCAGGAGCGTTGGCAACAGCTGGGTATGGTACTGCCTTGGGAGTGGTGCGTTCGGCCTGGCGGGATGGGCGATTAGCCAGATTATATGCTGACGAAACCCGCCCCCGCTTGCAAGGTGCTAGGTTAACGACCTGGGAATGCGTCGAAGAAGGTATTCCCGTTACTTTAATTACCGATAGCATGGCCGCCCATTGTATGAAACAAGGGCTAATTGATGCGGTTGTAGTGGGAGCTGATCGCATTGCTGCCAATGGGGATACGGCTAACAAAATTGGTACCTATAGTGTAGCTCTGATTGCTCAAGCTCATCAGATACCTTTCTTTGTGGCTGCTCCGATCTCAACCATTGATTTTCAGCTATCTACTGGCGAAGAGATTCCCATTGAAGAACGTCACCCCTCAGAAATTTATCAGATTGGGGAGACAGTGATTTGTCCTCCTAAAGTGGAATTTTATAACCCAGCTTTTGATGTAACTCCAGCGGAGTTAATCACTGCCATTATTACTGAAAAAGGCGCATTAGCCCCCAGTGAGCTGTCACAACTTAACATTAAGCAGTCAGTTTGAAATCTATCTTGGTTTTAGGGATTAGGGATTAGGGAGTAGGGAGCGGTGCGACCCGTGGCGAATTTAATTACGGGTCAAGCGCACCGAGGGAGTGGGGAGTCGGGGTAATAAAATTGAATGTACCTGATAAGGAGTGAGAAACGCTATAACTGACCCAACTATGTTTGAGTCAGTTCCTTAGTTCAGCAACCTCTAAAGGATAAAGTCCGATAGCTATGGGTGTTTAGATCATGGGTGTTTAGATCATGGGTGTTTAGATCATGGGTGTTTAGATCAAAGCCCTGCAGCTGTAGAACCGTCAACAGTCAACGCTCAACAGTGAACAAAACATGATCAATTAAAATATGCACATAAAATATCAAATAGCTAAGAGGAAATCGTGAACGGAAAACTTTCCACCCAACACTTAATTGTGTGCGGCTTAGGTGTAGCTATCCCGTTATTATACGCAGAGGTAGCCACCGCCGCCGCTGATCTAACCAATACTAGTGTAACTAACTGGAAAAAAATTCAGTATGAAAGCTTTCTGCCAAGGCTTGAAACACCAGAATTGTCCCCTCTCGAAGAAGTCAATCACTATCTGCGGCAAGAAGAAGATTTCTTTAATAATACCCCTCGTTTAGTGATTAAACTAAGTGAGCGTCGTCTTTATGTTTATCGAGGAGATAAACTCGAAGCCAGTTATCCAGTTGCCATCGGTCAGCCTGGTTGGGAAACCCCTACAGGCAATTTCCAAGTGACACAGATGGTTCAAAATCCAGTTTGGAAGCATCCTCTAACTGGTGAAGTCGTTGCTCCAGGACCAGAAAACCCTCTTGGTCCAAGGTGGATGGCATTTTGGAGTGATGGAACAAACTACATCGGGTTTCATGGTACCAATGATGAGGAACTGGTGGGACAAGCAGTGTCTCACGGTTGCATCCGGATGCGTAATGATGATGTCAAAGCTTTGTATAACAGAGTGGCTTTGGGAACATCTGTAACAGTACAGGAATAGTTATTGTTGACAGCTGCCCCTAGCTAAAGCTAGGGGATTGAGGCAGCTTGATCAGGGTGGGCACAAGATGGTGATTCAAGCTTTTTGGTATATATAGCAGAAGTCAGAAGTCAGAAGTCAGAAGTCAGAAGTCAGAAGTAAAACTCTTGCGCTTCTTGATGCAGTCGCTCATGGGGGAAACCCCCAAGACCGCGCTGCATCGCTTACAAAGGGTGTGAGACTTTTGTCATGTCCTAACTGCCCTGGCGACTGCTATATCCCTGGGATTTGGCCACTCTACTTGAGGGTTAGTGGACAGTTATAGAAAGTGTAATAAAGCCTAGTAAAGTCTCAGGGGGTTTGTTAGAGTAGAGACATGGCATTAGTACCTCTCCGTAAGGCGGTCGAACTTACGGGACTCTCTCAAACCACACTTAGGAAGTATGCAGACAATGGCACTATCAAATGTGAGCGAACCCCAAGTGGATACAGAATGTTCTGTACAGCTAGTCTTGCCACTCTGGGAAGACAACAAGCTCCAGAGCCATCAACCATCTGTTATTGCAGGGTCAGTAGTTCCAAGCAAAGAGATGACCTCGCCAGGCAAGTCGCGTACATGCACTCGCTCTTCCCGGAAGCGGAAATCATCCAAGACATCGGTTCAGGACTCAACTACAAAAGGAAAGGACTTAAAACCATACTGGGACGACTTATGCAGGGTTGTCAGCTCACGATTGTTGTTGCCTGTAGAGACCGGCTTACCCGATTCGGTTTTGAACTGTTTGAGTACCTGGTCAGTTTCAACGGTGGAAAAATCTTGGTTCTCGACCAGCCTAAAAGTTGTCCAGAATCCGAACTCACCGCAGATCTTCTGTCCATCATTCACGTCTTCTCTTGCCGCGTCCACGGACTCCGAAAGTACGGGACAAAAATCAAAGAAGATCAGGATATTCCTAAGTGCTGAACAGCGTTCCCTGATCCGGAAGTGGTTTGGAGTGTCTCGTTACGTCTTCAACAAGACCGTCAAGATACTTCAAAATGGCGAAGTTAAAGCTAATTGGAAAGCCATTAAAACTGGGATATTAAATGACCTTCCCGAGTGGTGCAAGGAAGTACCTTATCAAATTAAATCTATAGCGATTAAGGATGCTTGTACCGCTGTCAGGGAGGCCAAGAAAAAATACAAAAAGACTGGACAAATAAATCGAGTTAGGTTTAGGTCTAGAAAGAACCCTGTTCAGTCTTGCTACATCCCCAAGTCGGCAGTCTCAGCAAAAGGCATTTATCATACAAAGTTGGGAGGTTTGACTTTTTCTGAGATTTTACCTGAAAATAGGGGCGACTGTAGATTGACCAGCAACAACGGGGATTATTATTTGACAATCCCTCATCAAACTATTCAAAGAAAAGCCGAGAGCCAAGGTATAGTAGTAGCGATAGACCCCGGTGTTAGAACATTCTTGACGTTTTTCAGTGAGAATTCCATAGGTAAAATTGGCCACGGAGATTTTTCTCGTATTCAACGACTTTGTACTCATCTTGATAACTTATTGTCAAAAATAAGTAAGGCCAAGAGAAATCAAAAACGACGAATGAGAAAAGCTGCAAGGCGAATCATTATCAGAATTAAAAACCTGATAAATGAGATCCATCAGAAAGCTGCTAGGTTTTTAGTAGACAACTTTGACGTGATATTGCTTCCAACTTTTGAGACATCTGAAATGTCCAGGAAAGGAAAAAGAAAAATCAGATCAAAGACTGTGCGAAACTTGCTGACATTCTCTCACTTTAGGTTCAAAGAGTTCTTGAAGCATAAAGCCTCTGAGACCGGAAAGACAGTAGTAGATGTTTGCGAAGCCTATACCAGCAAGACTGTGAGCTGGACCGGAGAAATGGTAAACATCGGTGGAAGTAAGACCATTAGGTCAAAGATTGATGGTCGGTCAATGGATTGACCTTTGGTCACGCTTCGCGAACGAGACATCAATGGCGCACGTGGAATATTTCTTCGTGCTTTGGTAGATACACCCTGGCTGCGAGAGCAGCTTGCATTGGTGAGCTAAAGACTGCACTAGTAGACTTTAGTAGCCAAAAAGTATCGGGTTCAATACGCTAAAATTCAAGCAAACTGGGTGTTAAAATTCCCTATGCTTGACACATTCTCGACTCAACTCTATCAACTCCAACAATTCGCTAATAACCTGGTTGACAGCCAACTGACTCACCTGAGCCTAGTCAGCATAGCCATCATCTTTGCTGCTGGGTTGCTGACTAGCCTAACCCCCTGTATGCTATCAATGCTACCGATCACGATTGGCTACATCGGTGGTTATGAAAATCAAGGACGGCTGCAAGCTGCTACCCAATCGGTATGGTTTGCCTTAGGCTTAGCCACAACCTTAGCTGCATTAGGAATTATCGCAGCATCTATCGGGCGAGTCTATGGTCAAATCGGTGTTGGCTTACCCATTATTGTCAGCCTAATCGCCATTATTATGGGGTTGAATTTACTAGAAGCACTACCGCTACAGTTTCCAACTTGGGGTGGTATGGATTGGATTTCCCAGGAATGGCCGAAAGGGTTACGCTCTTATCTCATTGGTTTGACCTTCGGTTTAGTCGCTTCTCCTTGCAGTACACCGGTATTAGCCACCTTACTGGCTTGGGTTGTCTCAACTAAAGATTTAGTCTTAGGTGGTGCCTTGCTGTTGTCTTATACAGCTGGTTATGTGGCACCCTTGATCTTGGCAGGTACCTTTACTGCTTCAATTAAACGATTATTAGAATTGCGACAGTGGTCGGCTTGGATTACACCAGTAAGTGGTGCGCTATTGGTGGGATTTGGTGTGTTTTCGTTGTTGTCTCGGATTCCTGTGGGAATTTTTTGACTGAGTACTGAGTGCTGAGTGCGTCGTAAGCTATCAGCTATTAGCTATCAGCGTGTCGCGTATCAGCTATCAGCGTGTCGCGTATCAGCGTGTCGCGTATCAGCTATCAGTTATCAGCTCATGCGCGTAGCGCATATACTTACTGAGATTCTTTTCATAAATCTGCTCATCCTATTCAGAAAACAAGTAATTAACTAGACTGGATATGACTTTAGAAAACTCATCAGAAAACTCATCAAAAAATTCATCAGAAAACTCATCAGAAAACTCATCAGAAAACTCATCATTGACTAGTGGCAGTCGGTTGTGGCGTCGGTTATTATCAGTGCTGGCTAACTTACGGCTAGCGATTATCTTGCTACTTGCGATCGCATTCTTTAGCATCAGCGGTACAGTTATTGAACAGGGGGAATCTCTGGCCTTTTACCAAGCTAATTATCCTGAAGACCCAGCTTTGTTTGGTTTCCTCAGTTGGAAGGTCTTGTTGCTCCTAGGGTTAGATCATGTCTACCGGACTTGGTGGTTTTTGTCCTTATTAGTTTTATTCGGTAGTAGTCTGACCGCCTGTACCTTCACTCGTCAATTTCCAGCTTTAAAAGCAGCCCGGAATTGGAAGTTTTACAAAGAACCCCGCCAGTTTGGGAAACTTGCTTTGAGTGTAGAGTTGGACAAGGGGTCTTTTACTTCCCTCACTGAGTTGTTAGAGAAGCGGCGTTACAAGGTATTCCAAGAGGGGGATACTATCTACGCCCGTAAAGGAATTATCGGACGGATTGGTCCAATCGTAGTTCACGCTAGTATGTTGATTATCCTGGGAGGGTCAATTTGGGGCTCAATGACAGGATTTACGGCTCAGGAAATGGTTACCAGTGGCAATACATTCCAAGTTAGAAACATTATTGATGCCGGTCCGTTTGCTTGGCCCCAAATCCCCAAAGATTTGTCAGTGCGGGTGAATCGTTTCTGGATTGATTACACTCCATCCGGGGATATTGATCAATTTTACTCCAATCTGTCAGTTTTGGATAGTCAAGGTGAAGACATTGACCAAGAAACTATTTATGTCAATAAGCCCCTAAGATATCGAGGTGTCACCTTTTACCAAACGGATTGGGGGATTGCTGGGGTTCAGGTGCAGTTGAATAATAGTCCAATTTTCCAGCTTCCCATGGCACAACTTCCCACTAATGGTGAAGGAAGGATTTGGGGCACTTGGGTTCCCACAAAACCTGATTTAAGTGAAGGGGTATCTATTTTAGCTAGGGATTTGCAGGGAACGCTGTTTGTCTATGATGGAACGGGTAATCTCGTTTCAACCGTTCGTCCTGGTATGGGGATTAAGGTCAATGGCGTGATACTTAAAATTAAAGATGTCATCGGCAGTACTGGCTTACAAATTAAAGCTGACCCCGGTATTCCCTTTGTTTACACTGGCTTTGGCTTACTGATGTTAGGGGTACTGATGAGTTATGTCTCCCACTCTCAGATTTGGGCATTACAAAAAGGCGATCGCTTTTATATTGGTGGGAAAACCAATCGTGCTTTGGTCACCTTTGAACGGGAATTGATTGATATTTTAGAGCAGGTCGGTGAATCCTCCCAGACCGTAGAACCTTTACTGGCTAAATCTGCTTAGTATTTAGCGATGCAGCAAGGGAAGAGGGGAGCCAGTGCGGCCAAGACATGCTAGTTGTTCAATAGATAGTTGTTCAATTCTGCAGTTAGACCCTCAACTTGAGGGGCTTTCATAATAGTGAAATGGTCTCCAGTAATAGTGTGAGTTTGGATATCACCTAGAACTAGAGAACCCCAGCCGTGGGTTGGGTCTTCAAGTCCTGCTGGGGAAGTTTGACTAGCATTTAGAAGGAGAACTGAACCTGGATAAGCTTGTGGTTGATAATAAGAGTTTGCTGCTAGATTTGCTTGAAAAACTTCCCATAAAGAACGCATTTGCTCTATTTCTAGGTCTGATGGGAATATCCCTTGCTGTTTGGCTTGCTCAAATAGATGCAAAACTTGCTGGGATGCTTCAAGTTGTCTAAGTGTTTCATGGGATATATCTAACTCTTGACCATAAAGACCTCCCAAATCTTGAGCCAATAGATTTACTATCATGGCTTGATCTATTTCTGAAGGTTTCCGAATTAAAGTGGGTGCATAACTGTCTATTAACGTTAGAAGAGCCACTGGCTCATTTTTAGCCTGTAATTGTTGTGCCATCTCATAAGCAATTACACCTCCGAAAGACCAGCCTATTAGGTGTAATGGTCCTTGGGAATGAATTGGCTTTATTGCCTCAATATAATGGGATGCCATCTCCTCAACAGAAGTTAAGGGTTGCTGTTGTCCATCTAAACCGAGAGATTGTAAACCATATACTGGATAATCTTGAGCTAAATGACGAGCTAACTCGGCATAACACAGGACATTACCACCAACCGGGTGAATACAGAATAAGGGAGTTTGGTTTCCACTGGTTTTAATGCCCACTAAGATGGGGTTTTGTGTATTTACTGAAGAACCCAGAAGGCTCGCTAGTTGTTCAATGGTGGGACTTTGGAAAAGGGTTGCTAAAGGTAAATTGATTTGGAATTGTTGTTGAATCTGGGACATTAGACGGACAGCATTAAGGGAATGACCGCCCAGTTCAAAGAAGTTATCTTGTACTCCGACAGAGGTGAGATTCAAAACGTCTGACCAGATTTGAGTCAGTTGAAGTTCTATGGTTGTACGTGCTGCGACGTATTTATGTTCTCGGGCAATTTCCCCATCAGGTGCCGGTAGGGATTTGCGGTCTACTTTGCCGTTTGGTGTTAAGGGCAGGGTGTCTAAGGTAACGAAGGCACTGGGCACCATATAGTCTGGTAGTTTCTGAAAGAGGAATTCTCGTAGTTGCTTGGTGCTTAGTGATTCGGACTGACTGACATAATAGGCGACTAGGCGTTTGTGACCAGGAACATCTTCTGTTACAATTACTGCGGTTTGTTGGATGTGGGGATGGGTGGACAGTACTGATTCTATTTCCCCTAGTTCGATGCGGAAACCCCTGATTTTGACTTGGTTATCGATCCGACCGAGAAATTCAATGTTACCGTCTCGTCGGTATCTCGCCAGGTCTCCGGTTTTGTAGAGTCGTTCTGAAAAGGAACTACACAAGGGATTTGGGATGAATTTTTCTGATGTTAGTTCTGGGCGATTTAGGTATCCTCTGGCTAGTCCATCACCTCCTAGGTATAATTCTCCGGGTACGCCTATGGGTACTGGTTCCAGGTTTTTGTCTAGGATATAGATTTGGGTGTTGGCGATGGGGCGACCTATGGGGGGAAGTGATGACCAATCACTGGGAAAACCATTTAATTTAAAAGCACTGACCACATGAGTTTCTGTTGGTCCATACTGATTTTCTAGACGGCAATTAGACAGTTTTTCAAAAAAGTTCCTGAGGGTGGGAGTAATTTGTAACTGTTCTCCTGCGGTAATCAATTCACACAGTGTAGAGGGTAGACATTCCGGACTAGTCAAAGCACTAGTCGCTAAGTATTCTAGAGCCACAAACGGTAGAAAGAGTCTTTCGATACCTTGTTGTTTGAGCAATTGCAATAAGGCAGTTCCATCTCTTCGTACATCTTCTGGTATCAATACTAATGTTCCACCTGAACACCAAGTAGATAAGATTTCTTGGAAGGAGACATCAAAGCTTATCGGTGTAAATTGCCCAGTTTTTGTGCCGTATTTGGCAGAGGAGTTTTTCAACTGCCACAGGATAAGATTAACCAGAGGACTATGGTTCATGGCAACCCCCTTAGGTTGACCAGTAGAACCAGAAGTATAAATCACATAAGCCAAATTATGTGAATGAACCCCAACATCAAGATTCTCCCCACTATATTGCTCTATGGCACCCCAATCACTATCCAAGCAAACCACCTGGGCTTGATTTTGTGGCAAAGATTCTAGTAACGACTGTTGAGTCAACAACACTTCAACACCCGAATCGCCCAACATATAACTCAGTCGTTGGTGAGGATAATTAGAGTCCAGGGGTACATAAGCACCACCCGCCTTGAGTATCGCCAACAGTCCTACCACCATCTGTACAGAACGTTCCACACAAATACCCACCAATACTTCTGGTCCTACTCCTAAGTTTTGTAGGTGATGTGCTAGTTGATTCGCCTTTTGATTTAATTGATGGTAAGTCAACTGCTCTTGTTCAAACACCACGGCCACAGCATCTGGTGTTTTCTCTACCTGCTCTTCAAATAACTGATGAATACATTTTTCTTTTGAGTATTCCGTTGCAGTATCATTCCACTCCACCAACAGTTGATGACGTTCCTCTGCACTCAATAAAGGTAACTCACCCACCACTAGTTGGGGATTTTCCACAATTGCTGACAACAAGTTCTGGAAATGAGTGGCCATGCGAGCAATGGTAGACCGATCAAATAAGTCCGTGTTGTACTCCCATTCACCTATCAATCTCATGTCTGTTTCCGTCATTGACACGAGCAAATCAAACTTAGACGTAGTACTTTGTTGATTGAACTCACTCAAACTCACACCGGGTAAGTCTAATTTCCCCATCGGTGCATTCTGTAGCACAAACATCACCTGGAACAGGGGGGCATGACTCAAAGACCGTTGGGGTTGCAATGCGGATACTACCTGTTCAAACGGTACATCCTGATGTTCATAAGCGAGTAGTGTGGTTTCCCTTACTTGTGTAAGCAACTGCGAAAAACTGGGATTATCTTCAAAACGGGTTCTCAACACCAAAGTATTGACAAAAAAGCCAATCAGTGACTCGATTTCCTGGCGGTTGCGATTGGCTATGGGTGAACCAATTAAAATATCTTTTTGCCCACTGTAACGAGACAGTAAGGTGGCAAAAGCTGCCTGTAGCGTCATAAATAAGGTACTACCCGAGTTCCTGGACAACTGTTGCAACTTCTGGGTTAATTCAGTGCTTAAACTAAAACTTTCACTACTGCCCTGGTAACTCATTACATGGGGACGAGGATGGTCTGTGGGTAATTGTAATAATTCTGGAGCAGCCTCTAATTCCTGTTTCCAGTAATTAAGTTGGTTTTCTAGGATTTCCCCACTTAACCATTGTCTTTGCCAAAGAGCAAAGTCAGCATATTGAATCGCTAATTCGGGTAAGGGGGATGGTTCTGATGCAACAAAAGCTTGATATAAACTTGATAGTTCTTCGATTAATATCCCCATTGACCAACCATCAGAGACTATATGGTGCATGGTCAGCACTAACACATACTCGGTAGTGTCTAGTTGCCATAATTTAGATCGGATTAATGGTGCTACCTCTAGGTCAAAGGGGGTTGTGGCTTCCTGTTGTAAAAGTTGGTGTAAGATAGTTTCCCGTTCTGCTTCTGGGTATTGTTGTAAGTCCACCACATTGATGTTAATGGTGCTGTCGGGGTGAATTACCTGTGTTGGTGTGCCATTAATAGTGGAGAAACTTGTCCGTATTACTTCGTGACGACTGATTATTTCTGATAAGGCTTGTTCTAGGGCGTTAATGATCAAGTTGCCAGTGATTCTAAAGGCTGCTGGTATGTTATAAGTGACACTAATTCCTTCTAGTTGGTTGAGGAACCACAGTCTTTTTTGAGCCGATGATAGGGGTAATTGTTCACTATCGGTTCTTGGTTGAATCAAAGGAAGACTTAATTGGTTTTCTGTGGTCAGTAATTGGGTTAATTTCGGCGAAATAAGAGCGATTGTCGGGCTTTCAAATACTTGTCTTAGGGGTATTTCTCTGTTGAAGGTTACTCGCAGTTGGGAAATTAATTGAGTGGCAAGTAGAGAATGTCCTCCGAGTTCAAAGAAGTTGTCATGTATTCCTACATCTTTCACTCCTAGAACCAGAGCGAAGATGTTGGCGATTATTTCTTCGGTTGGGGTGCGTGGTGCTACGTATTCAGGTTGGGATAAAGTTTTCTGCCACTGGCCTACGACATTTAAACTCCCTTCTAAAAATCCTTGCTTACAAGCACGACGTTGAATTTTACCACTAGACGTCTTAGGGATACTTGCTGTCTTCAACAAGACTACCCCATCAATGTCTAATTCATGTTCTGTTGATACGGCGATTTGAATTTCTCTAACTACCTCATCTGTGTTCAGCTTCCGTAGGTAAGTTCGTTCCACCTCACCAGCAACCACCAAGCGTTCCTCTCCATCCCTCTCTACAGAAAAGGCAGCACTACAATGACTTCGTAAAGCAGGATGGCTGTTTTCAAATGTTAATTCAATATCTTGGGGATAATGATTGCGACCTCTAATTATAATTAGATCCTTTAGTCTTCCTGTAACAAACAGTTCTCCATTACTAGAAAATCCTAAGTCCCCTGTACGTAAAAAAGGTCCCTCTCCTGTATCTTTCAAGTAAGCTTGAAACGTTTTTTGTGTGGCTTCGGGGCGATTCCAATACCCAGAAGTTACACTGCCACCGCTAACCCAAATTTCCCCAATTTCTTCAGAAGCACTACGACAACAGGTTTGTGGATTAACAATGATAACTTTGGTATCCATCTCACTTCTACCACAACCAACAAGAGTTCGTTTTTCTAAATGTTTCTCATCAGTAAATTCTACAACGTAATTTTGTTCTAGAGCAGTGGCATCAATATGATAGTAAATCGGCTTATCTTTAGCGCGTACAGCAGAAATCTTTAGAGTTGCTTCTGCCATGCCATAACCGGGACAGAAAGCCCTTTTGTCGAATCTACTGACTTCAAAAACTTGTGCAAACTTCTCTAAAACATCGGCTCCAACAGGTTCTGCTCCATTAAGAGCCATGCTCCAACTACTGAGGTCTAGCTGATTCCTTTGTTCTGGAGTTGTTTTTTCGACACACAGTGCATAAGCAAAATTAGGTGCGCCACTATGAGTCCCTCCGTAATCAGAAATCGCCTTTAGCCAGCGAATCGGTTTTTGTATGAAGGACGCTGGTGGCAGCATAATACATTTGCATCCCTTGTATATGGGTTGGAGCATCCCGTATATGAGTCCCATATCATGGAATGTTGGGAGCCAAGTTACAATTACACTATCCGAGTTATGCTCCCATCCGCGATCTAGGTCTGTGGAATTTTGGATCAGATTCCCATGAGTAACCATTACCCCTTTGGGTGTTCCTGTAGAACCGGAAGTATATTGCAAAAACGCCAAACTCGACCGCTTTATTGATTTAGGTACAAACTCGCCCCGATTAGTTTCAATGGTATCTGTAGCTACCCACTTCAAGTCGGATGATAACTCAGGTTCCCGTTCCCACCTTCGATCAATGTCAGCCAATATTGATGTAGTTGTAAGTGCTAGCTTCGCTTGGGCATCATTGGCAATAGAAAGCAACCGAGATAGTTTCTGATTGCGTCTGGGAGGATAAACCGGAACAGCCACTACCCCGGCATATAAGCAGCCCATAAAAGCGCTAATGAACTCTAATCCAGAAGGGTATAACAGTAAAGCTCGTTCTCCTGGCATTGATTGGAGATGAGATGCGATCGCTGTTGCTTGTCTATCTAATTCCCCATAGGTAAGACTCCCTGATTCGGTTTCTCCGTTTTGCAGAAAGATATAGGCGAGCTGATCAGGCATTGCTTGCGCTCTTTCGCCTAATAAATTAACTAAACTCAAGAATTTCGAATCCCCATTGGAAAAATAATTTACACAACTCGTCACTTAGCTAATCCCTTAACAAGCAGTTCAAAAAAAAGTCAGATACCAATAATTCAACAATCAAGTTGTCAGTCCACAGTCAAGCCAAAGAAGTAGTTGAATTCTTTAGCTTGCTCACAACTCTTAACTAGTCTGCATTTGTGTTCGACCCAGGTGCTTATTAGGTCAAGGTATTCCCACCTTACTAAGGGCGATAATTGAGTGATTGTGCGTTGAAAGTGAGAGCATCGAATTAGGTTATATAGTAAGACAAAACGATCAGGCAAATTAATCGAGCAATTTAGCTTTTAGTGCTCAAGGTAGAGCTGGCAAATCCCTAGTATTCGTGTTCTGCGTACGCCATTATTGCCAAGTCGTTAGGAAACCAATATTATTCTAAATAGTACTTTGGGAGAGGTGTTTACTTGTGAAACAAAACTTTAAAAAAGTTAGCACATTTTTACGATATTTATAGGGCTCTTCCAGAGTGACTATGCCGTCGTGTTAGTTAAAACAACGAAGGATTGGCAAGACTGGGATGATCATCTTAAGAGACTGGAACAACTCCATACTTCAGGTAACTATGACGGGGTTAAATACCAGGTAGTTTTTCGATTAGTTGATGCCGCCGATTGTGGCATTACTCAACAGCGGTAACGGGTGTTCATTGTTGGCATCAGAGAAGAGTTAACTTTCCCTAAGTCTTTACCAAAAAAAACCTTTTATCGATAGCTTGTCGATTGGATTAAATTGAAATTCAAAAAAAATAGCCGTAGAAATAATATCCACAGGTGCGACCCTCAGGTCGCACCTGAGGTAAACAGAATTTTTTCCCTGTTCCCGTCTTGATCCCAAGCGCGAGTGGGGGGAACCACGGCAGACCGCGAGTGGCGCATGGGTTTGTGTGCGGAACCTGCGTCCGCACACAGACCCATGCGCTGCCTCCCCAAGACCGCACTGCCTCCCCTGTTCCCTTGCTGCATCGCTATTCCTTATTTCCTGTTACCTGCTCCGAAGTCCCTGCTCCCTAAAAATACTAATCAAAGCTTTATGGCGTAAAGGATAAAGCAACTGACTTGAAGTTATACCGTTTATAGTTAGGGTTTTTGATAATAAAAAATTATCACATATATAAAAATTTATAAAGTGTTATGGAACTGACTTGAAGTTACACCGTTTATAGTTAGTATTTTTGATAAATTTTTTTTATCATATATTTAATAGATTGTCAATATTTCTGGGTAATAATCTTGTTTTGGTTAAGCTTAACAATTTGTTAATATTTTAAATCCAGATCATTTCATTATCCTGTGATAGGATACTCTGGGTGCAGAAAATTCCGGTAAGCGCAATAAAAATTAACCCAAAATATGATCCAGAGCAATAGCAAGGATTAGGCTCATATTAAGAAGTGATTTGTAGTACTATTGTAATTGTTTTAAATAGTGCTGATCAGACTGCATCTTTATTGATTATTGCGCTTACCCTGTGCAAAAAAGGTAAAACAATAAAAAAAGTGAGATCATGACCGAGATTAATCAAGGATCGTCAAAAACGGCTGAAGAATGGTGTGGCAATAGTACAGAAATGTCCTTGCACCAAGGCATCAAAATAAATTCGGTCTTAGATAAAGAAAGACTAGATTCACCAACTACAATCGATAGCCAGGCTCTGCGCGAAATTGATCAGGAATATCTATGTTGGGGGGATACTGTTCACTATCAAGAGCGACCGATCATTGTAACTGGTTGTAAGGGTGGATTGGTTTTCGACGATGAAGGCAAATCTTATATCGATACGGGAATGTGGCACTCAAGTTGTAACTTTGGGTATCGCAATCCAGAGATTGAATCAGAGGTTACTAAACAACTCCATACATTACCTCAAGCCAATGGCGACTTTCTACATCGTGAAAAATTATTAATCGCCAAACAAGTAGTAGATGCGATGTATGAAAGAACAGGTGTCAAAGGCCGAGTATCTTTTAATGTGGGCGGCGCACTTGTGGTGGAAGATGCCCTAAAGATTATTCGTAAAAACACCCGCAAGAATAAAGTAGCTGTGATGATGGGTGGTTATCATGGTCGCTCTCTTGGTACTCTCAACCTTTCGAGTAGTCATCGATATCGACAGTATTTTAATGAGTTCTCAGAACGGGCAGTTATGTTTCCGTTTGCTAACTGCGCTCAGTGTTTCTATGAAAAGGAACGGGAAACCTGTGACTTATACTGCGAGAGCATGATTCGGAAGGCATTCTCCAACGAATTTTATGGCATCGCAAGTGAGACCAGTTCAGAAGTGGGTGCGATAGTTGTAGAACCTTGTCAAGGACGAGGCTACACCATCCCACCCAGGGATTTCTTTAAAGGGTTTATCAGTGAGTTACGACAAAAGCACGGACTTCTTGTCTTTGATGACGAAATTCAAGTTGGGATGTACCGTACTGGTAAATTATTTGCCTTCGAACATTTTGGGTTTGTGCCAGATATTATTACTTTGAGCAAATCCTTCACCAATGGTTTGAGTCCAGTTAGCTTAGTCTGGGCGCGAGAAGACCTAGTAGCACCAGACTTTTTCACTCCTGGACACGCTCACAGCAATTTTGCTAACCATCCTCTCGGAACTGCTGCTGCTTTAGCAACATGGCGTTATATGCTGGCACAAGACTACGAAAGATCAGTGCCAGCAAAAGGTTTGTACTTTTTGAGCAAACTAAAAGAACTCCAAGCCCGTCATTCCTGTGTCTATAGCGTAGATGGACTCGGACTTATACTTAACATGGTTTTTGCTGATGAAAAGGGTATACCTTACAAAGGGTCTGCCAAACTAGCAGCAAGCATTGCTCAGGATAATGATTTTATTTGGAAAGACCAGAGTTGGCGCATGATTCTCCAAACCGGAGGATACGACCTGAACGTTTTGAAATTTGCTCCTTATCTTGATATCAGCTACGAGGAAATTGATTGCACTATTGGTGTTTTAGATCAAGTCCTACACAAACTTGATATCCTATTATGTCCAACCCCTGAAACCGCAGGAGCTATTTAATGAGAGCAGCAGTTTTATCCAAAGCCAATCAAGTAGACATTCGCGATTTTCCTGAGCCTAGCAAGACTCAAGATAATGAAGTCATTGCTAAGGTAGAATTTGTGGGAGTCTGTAAAACAGACCAGCAACTAACCGCAGCAGGCTTAGATAAAGATTGTATTCTTGGTCATGAAGTAGTCTGTAGCCTGCCTAATCAAAAAGGTCATTTTGCCCTCAATAATGAGATTTCCTGTGGAAAATGTAGTTATTGTTTAGAGGGATTAACTAGTCATTGCATCAATCTCCAAGAACTTGGAGTAAATGAACATGGAGGGTATGCTGATCAAATTTGTGCTCCTATAAATTCCCTACATCCTTTTGAATTCTCCAATCCATCTTTAGGGGTGCTCATTGAGCCTTTAAGTTGTGCAGTAAGGGGAGTAAAACGGATTCTAGCTGGTGTTAATCTATTAGCTACTTCACGCCCTAAAGTCCTGGTGATTGGGGGGGGTATTTCAGGTACTCTAATTACCTACCTCCTAAATCATTCCCCCAACTTCAAGGGAGAAATTAAAGTTTACGATATCACCAAAGAGCCGCTCCCTTGGCTAAACAAATTGGGAATTGAACGGATCGAAGTTCCAGAACCAAACCAGGCACATGTGGTGGTGGAATGTTCCGGTTCACCAGGGGGTCTGGCTACAGCACTAGATCTTGTTCGTAAAGGCGGTTTAGTCTGTATCTATGGTGTTCCTAAACAAGGAATTTCTTTACCGATTTCTCCCCATGAGTTATTTATGCGAGAGATTGCGGTAGTGACGTCTTTTGCTGGCGCTACCGACGAAACCATTGCGGCGGCGATCGCATCCATCAAGGGCGACGAGGCATTCTTTGAACAACTGTTGGGTCGGTTTATCCCTCTCGAGAAGCTTCCTATAGAATTGACTAATTGGAGTCCACAGCCTGGAACCCGAACTGTTGTAGATCTCGACGCTTGAGGAAGATTCTGATGCAGGATGTAGCTGTGATCTTTGATATGGATGGTTTACTAATTGATAGTGAGCCGTTTTGGTCTAAGGTAGAAATCGAAGTCTTCAATGACCTTGGCATTCCCATGAACGAGAGTATGTCTTCTCAAACAATGGGTTTGCGAAACGATGAGGTGGTCAAGTATTGGTATGCTCGATTTCCTTGGACTGGTATGAGCCAAGCTGAGGTATGTCGAACAATGATTGCTCGGATGAGTGACCTATTGATGACCATGGGACAACCGATGCCAGGTGCAATTGAAACCGTAAACTTGTGTCGGGAATTAAACTTACCCCTAGCCCTAGCCACCTCATCTCCCATCGGTCTAATTGATACAGTACTCAAACGGCTCGATTTAAAGGATGCCTTTGATGTGATTACATCAGCAGAAGCGGAGGAATTTGGTAAACCCCATCCAGCAGTATATCTCACCGCTAGCCGTCGTCTGGGTATAGAACCAACCAAGTGTGTTGCCTTAGAGGACTCGGTTCGTGGCGTGATTAGTGCCAAAGCTGCCAGCATGGCATGTATTGCAGTTCCAGCACCAGAAAATCTAGAGGATAAACGTTTTGCGATCGCAGATGTCACCCTTGAATCCCTAGAACAAATCACTGAGCCTTGGCTGAAAAAGTTTTTAGCTCATGATAGCTAGGCTCAACCTAGGCTAAACATGTAGCTTAAACTAGCAGAGCACTAAAGGTTAGTTTCGTAGGGTGCGTTAGGGGAGCCCTAATTTTCCGCCTCGTAGCCAGGGTTAGGTTGCTGCCCGTAACGCACCACAGGGTCAAACAGCTTTAATGAGTTGCTAGTGGTGCTTTAGGGGGGCCCTAATTTTCCGCCTCGTAGCCAGAGTTAGGACAGCCCGCTCGGAAATGAAACGGGCAAGATGCCCATTCCACCCAGATGCCCATTCCACCCAGATGCCCATTCCACCCAGATGCCCATTCCACCCAGATGCCCATTCCACCCAGATGCCCATTCCACCCAGATGCCCATTCCACCCAGATGCCCATTCCACCCACAGAGTCAAACAGCTTTAATGAGATCCACCCACAATAAACAACATTGGAGCAATATATTATGACAACCATGCAGGCTGCGGTCTGGTATGGTCCAGGACGTGAGAACTTTCGCTTAGAAAAAATAGACCGACCATTACCTAGCCCAGGGGAAGTATTGATAAAGGTTCAGAAGTGTTTCTTTTGTGCGATGCACGCACGGGCGGTATTAGTGGGACACGCCAAACATAATCCTCCAGTCATTTTTGGTAGGATGCTGGCAGGAGATGTTGTTGCTGTAGGGGAGGGTGTTACCAAAGTCAAACCAGGGATGCGCGTTACCGTCAACCCAGAAAAACCCTGTGGAGAGTGTTTTTACTGTCAGCGAGGAGCATTAGGCCATTGCCTCAACCCAACTAAGTTACAACCCGGTGGCATGGCTGAGTTTGTATGCGTTCCGGCTTCCCTGGCTAGCGGAATTGTTGAACTGCCTTCATCGATTCCCTATGAATTTGCTGCCTTTACAGAAACACTAGCCTGTATCCTTCAGGGTATTGACTTATCTAATATTGGTTTGTCCGATTGCGTGGTAATTATTGGTGATGGCGGTGTCGGACTGACCTTCCTTCAGCTAGCGAGCTTGAGAGGTGCTACCAAAATTATTCTAGCTGGCAAACATGATGATTCTCTGGAACAGGCATCAGCTTTGGGGGCTGATTGTACCGTTAATGTTACCCGAGAGTCTCTCAAAGAGATAGTGATGGCTCAAACCGACGGTTATGGTGCTGATGTGGTTATTGAAGCCGTTGGCTCTGGGGAAACCTATGAGCAGGCATTGACCCTGCTCAGGTGTGGCGGTACCGCAGTTGGGTTTGGTGGAACACCCCCGGGAACTGAGTTTCGGGGCAATCCTAATTTAATTCATTATCGTTCCCTCAAGATTTATGGTAGCTATCGATATACTCCAGAGCATTTTCGTCAGGCCATAGAACTAATTTGCACAAAGAAGATTGATCTAGAACCGATTATTACCAATACTATTCCCTTCTCAAAATTAACAACAGAAGCAGTTGATATCCACAATCAACCGGATTGCCGAGCTTTAGTGATTGATTTTTAAGAAGTTGATTAAGGTAAGCTATCAGCTATCAGCTGACGGCTGACGGCTGACGGCTGAATGCTTACTGATTAAGGTATAATTAACTTAAAACGTTGATAGCATTTTTTTATTTGTAATTTTGAATTACTTATGATATTAGCAGGTGACTTAGGCGGAACAAATTGCCGATTAGCGATATTTGACGAGAACCTCTCTGTAGTCCAAAAAAGCACTTATAAGTGCAAAGACTATCACAGTTTTGAGGAGCTGGTAGGGGCTTTCGTTGAAAGCTGTGACCATCCCATTAAAATTGCTTGTTTCGGCTTACCTGGTCCAATCAAGGAAGGTGTGTGTAAATTGACTAATTTACCCTGGGATAAAGTAGAAGCAGCTAAATTAGTTTCAGTTATAGGTGTTCCGGTTAACTTGCTCAACGATGTAGAAGCCAATGCTTATGGCATAGAAACCCTAAAAGATGATCAGTTAGTCACTCTTAATGTCGGCACTAAAATACCAGGGGGCAATCGAGCAGTAGTATCACCTGGTACTGGCTTAGGAGAAGCAGCAACCGTTGAGGTGAAAGGTCGAGTTCATGCGATCGCATCTGAAGGTGGAAGTACTGACTTTGCTCCTTTGGATGAACTTCAAGTTGGACTGATGCGTTATGTTCAGCAAGAATACAAACGGGTGAGCTACGAGATTCTTGTAGGAGGTCCTGGCTTGGTTCGTATGTATAATTATTTGCGGGATAGCGGACATGGAAACACCCCTGAATGGTTAGCAGAAGAAATGAGCAAAGGAGAGCCAGCCGCAGCGATTAGTAATGCAGCTCTGGCCAATAAATGTCCCCTTTGTGTGCAAGCTTTAGAGATGTTTGTCTCAATCTTGGCATCTGAAGCCGCAAATGCTGCCCTTAAGTTTTTCGCAACTGGGGGTGTTTATATCGGTGGAGGGATTCCCCCTCGCATTCTCGATAAGCTGCGTGAACCTCTGTTTATGGAAAATTTTATTAATAAGGATAAGATGGTGGATTTGCTGAAGTCTATTCCTATATATGTGATTCTTAATGACCAGGCCGCTTTGCAGGGTGCTGCTTGGTATGCTCGCAGAAGTCTCTCTGAAACATAACTAATCCTAATTTATTAATACGTAAGTCAGCTATCAGCTATCAGCCGTGAGCCATTGGCTCACGCTACTTGAGGTGCTTAAAATAAACCTCACCTCAAGTAGCGTGCGCCGTTCGCGTAGCGTGGGCAAAGGGTAAAATTTAAAGGTGCGCTTGACCTTGGCGAATTAAATTAGCCACGGGTCGCACCTAATAGTTCGAGATTAATTAGAATTGAAAGTCTGGGGAAAAATATATCAAAGCATATGCTGATAGCTGATAGCTTATAGCTTACAAACGCTCTACTCTCGGAGAGGCATTTCATTACAAACAGTTTAGAGAGAATTGTGGGTATAGTTTCTAAATATATTCCCTTAATTAACACTATTCATACCTTAGCCAAAACTATAGCGACTGAGTTTGCTGCTTTAGATCAAGTTATCGCTGTAGCATTAGCCGGTTCTCAAAGCCAACAGGTTTCCGACGAGAGATCAGACTACGATTTTTATGTCTATGTCAAGGAAGATATCCCTGTAGAAATTCGAGCTGCGATCGCAAAACCATTTGCAGAGCGCATAGAAATTAACAATCAATTTTGGGAAACAGGTGATGAGTGGATTGATCTCAAATCTGGATTTGGTGTGGATGTGATGTATCGTACCCCCCAATGGATTGAAGAACAGCTTTCACGTATCCTCGTCAACCATCAAGCTTCCATTGGATATTCTACCTGCTTTTGGTGGAATATCCTAACCTCTGTCTGTTTGTATGATGCTGATGGTTGGTTTAAACAGCTACAACAAAAGGTAAACCAGCCCTATCCTGAACCCCTCAAACAAGCCATTATTGCTAAAAACTATCCAATCTTGAGGCAAACTATTTCTGCTTATACTCATCAGTTACAATTGGCAATCTATCGCCAAGATGATATCAGTGTCATCCATCGAACTACTGCCTTGTTAGAAAGTTATTTTGATATTATTTTTGCTATCAATTCTGTTCCTCATCCAGGGGAAAAACGAATCCTAGAACAAGTAATAAATCTATGTTCCAAAGTTCCAGATGGGATAGAAAAAGAAATTTATAACATTACAAATTCCTTGTCTTCACCTCCAACTCTAATTGCTCATATTAATCGTCTTATTGATGGTTTAGAACAGTTACTTATAGTCGAAGGTTACATCAAACAAAGGGATTGAGCAAAGTAGCGCCGTCATGAAATAAAAACTATTATAGCAGTTCTCAATCGATTGAGAACTGCTATACCAATTACCAATTACCGACTAATATAGCGCTACGCGCAAGTCAGCAAGGTTCTTGCGTCAGAAGTCAAAAGTAAGCTATGACTAAGTTTCGGAGTTTATGAATGTTAAACATCTGAATGCGTAGTGCTATATCATGTCAGGAGAATTACCCTTAATAAAAATCTCCCCCATCTCCCCATCTCCCCATCTCCCCATCTCCCCAAAATTGATGGGTATTCAACCAGACTTGATATAACTAGTTGTAGCATCCATAACGGCCAATGGTATTAGCTGTTTTCTTCCTTAATAGTTGGCTTATCAGCACCTTTGCCAGTTTTTGCTAGATAAATTCCCTCCATAATCACAGCAAAACCTAGTAAGTTAAGAATACTTAAGTTTTCTGAAAATAGAATCCAGGCCAGAATAGCAGCAACTAGTGGATCGAGAAGCAATACTAAGGAAACAAAGCCTGAAGAAAAGTGCTTGAGGCTGTATACTACTAAACCATGTCCCACAGCTTCGCAGACAAGAGCTAGGGAAATCACTGCTAACCATCCTGACCAAGAAATCGGGAAAATTTGATCACTGAATATCAGAACCACTGGGATCATAAAAAGTGTTCCCAAAGCACAGCGCCAAATCAGGATTCCTTCTACAGAAAACTTGGTTCGCAGTTGTTCTAATAGTAAAAAGTTGACTGCATAAAATACAGAAGATGCTAAGGCAGCACTATCACCGATAAAGTTATTGGGCGACTTTAGAAAATCCTCTATTTGTAAAGTAGTTGCCCCTAACAAGGCAAGTGCCAGACCAATGAGAAATCTACGGTCAAAACGCTGCTTAAATAATAACCATCCTCCTAGAGTAGCGAAAAATGGTGTTAGAGCTCCTAGTACATTACCATTAGCAACGCTAGTCTTAGTTAAAGACCAAGTCCATAGAAATCGACCACCCAGATGAGAGATCGCTACGCCTACCAAAAGTAAGATATCGACAATTTTGTAACCTGACTGTGGTTCAGAGTTCTTCTGGGATGTTTGAGTACGTACTTGGCTGAATCCATTCCACAAACCAAAGACTAGAGTAGCTATCCAAAGACGATTGAATACTGTGGCATTAGCACTTATTTCTTGAAGAGAAAACCTGATTAAGATGGCTGTTATAGATAAAGCAAGTAAGGCAATTACTAATAATAGTATTGGTAGTAATTCTGATGTTTGCTCTCTATTGTATTCTGTTACTATCGCTTTCATTTTTTGGTGTTAGATGCTGACTAAAAATACCGTAATTTGTAAGTATTTAGCTATCATTTGATAGCTAAATTAAGGCAATCATTGGGTTGATCAACCTAGGAGAGTATAGACGTTAGAGTTAACGTCTATAGAGGAGAGGTTTTTTCCTCGTGGGTGATGCTGACGTTACTTGGGTCTTTTTGGTCTGTTATCTTACACTCATCATGAATAGCTGATTAGCTGATAGCTTAGTATAGTTTAGCTAAGCTATAACCTACTATTCTGCTCCAAATAAATAATAGTCTAATCATAAAGTATCCTGCTCACCAAATCAAAGGTAATCAGTATCAAATTTTTATATCACGTCTGGAGGATTAGTGATGATTAACAATATCGTAATTTTTATTATGGACAATTAAACGGATTTGATATAATATCCTGTCCGATAGTATTGGCAATGTATCCCAGAGTTAGGCTTACTATTATTGCGATATGGCGATATAGCGTTCGCGAAGGGTCGGGCTTTGCCCGAATCGCACTATTGCGTTCCCGTAGCGGCTCTGAAGGAGCATCCCTTTGGGGTGATCGGGCGACCATCCCTAAAGCACGACGAGGCATTCTTTGAACAACTGTTGGGTCGGTTTATCCTCTGAACCTCAGTCGCGAGCCTTTGAGCCTAATCAGTGAATCCGATATCTGCTACACTCTACCGGATCTGGTATAATAGAGGATTATCAGTAACTACCCAAGTAATTTGGTATCATTTCCCATTCTCTTGTCTACCATTAAAGTGGCAACTAATCCAGAAAATTCCTAACTAAACGGGCAAGGGGTCTCCCGTTATAATCTTTGATAAGCGCGGGAGGGGAATTGCCCGACGGGGTATCTTGGTTCTCAACAGATCGCAAGTAGTACAATCACATTATGCTGTTAACTTACTGCTATCGAATCAAGCCTAGTGACGAACAGATAGCCATCATGGAGAGATGGCTTGAATTGTTGCGTCGTCACTGGAACTATGCTCTAGGGCAACGGCTTGACTGGCTCAAGCGGACTAGAACCCCGATTGACCGTTGCAGTCTTGTGAGTGAGCCGATTGGTGAAATTCCGGAACCTGTCAACTACTACACCCAGCAAGCCGCCCTTAAAGAAACTAAGCGGTGGTTCCCTGAGTACAAACAAATCTACACAGAAACTCAGCCGGTTAACCTACAACGGCTTAATAAAGCATGGGATAGATGGCGAAAACCTGATGTTAATGGTCAACGAGGGGGACGACCACGGTTTAAGAAAACTGGTGACTTGCGATCTTTTGTATTCCCACGGGTTAACAATTCCAGAGCGGGAGCACATCTAAAAGATGGAGTGCTTGAGCTGAGTCGGATTGGTGAGATACCTGTGGTAATGCACAGACCTATACCGGACGGTTTCACTCTCAAACAATGCACTATCGTTAAAAAAGCAGACGGTTGGTATTGTTGCATTTCAATGAAAGATGATACTGTCCCTGAGTTTCTTCCTGTAGATTCAGTTAAATCGTCTGTTGGTATTGATGTGGGTTTAGAAAAATTTTTAACCACATCAGATGGTGAGGCTATTGCAATTCCTCAGTTTTACCGAAAGGCTCAAGACAAGTTAGCAAAAGCCCAACGGGTTATGTCGCGTCGTGTTAAGGGTTCTAAAAACTGGGAAAAAGCTAAGAATCAAGTGGCTTTATTGCACCTTCATTTAACCCGTTGCCGAAAGGAATTTCATTATCAAGTTGCTCATTGGTTATGTAGTAATTACGACCTGATTGCTCATGAAGATTTAAACATCAAAGGACTTGCCAGAACAAAACTGGCCAAATCAATACATGATGCGGCGTGGGGGGCATTTATGGAAATTTTACAAGCAGTAGCGGTCAAACGCGGTTTGTTACTCCAGAAAGTTGACCCCCGTCGGACAAGTATTGAGTGCTTCAATTGTGGATCTAGGGCCCTTGAAAAGTTTAAGTGAGCGCGTTCATCATTGTTCCAGTTGTGGTGTTTCGATTGACCGTGACTGGAACAGTGGTATCAACATTTTGAATCGTGCGTTAATGGCGGTTGGACTGCCGCTGAATGGCTGTGGTAAATCGATACAAGATATTGAGGATCAGCAAGTCTCATTTGTAAATCTGAGAAGCCTACATCATAATCTTTGATTTGATGTAGGAATAGTCACACAGTCCACTGCTAATGGCACTACAGCGATGACCAACACCATCCAATGCACCTTAACTGGAAACATCGAGTCAGTAGCTCAGGTAAACTATCTCCTCAGTCAGGATGGCCTTCGATTTAAAATCAAAACCTTACCCACTGATGAGATTCCTACTGGAATCCATTCCTGGCAAGTCGCCCCTAATACTAGCTCAGATGGTGTAATTGGCTCTCTCTACCTAGAAGCGATGACTGAGACAGTCCAGGAGGAGCAATGGTTAATCGCTGGCAGAGTCGTGCAGTTAGGAAAACGGGGACAGTTTGTACAACTTAAAGTGTCCAGACCAGGACAGAAAACCCTGAAGATCAGTGTCTTGGGCTCTAGCAAGCACATGAAAATTGGGGAACTGTGGGAAGTAGTTGCTAAGCGCCAACGGGATACCCTGATTTTACATCGAGCTTTACCCCAAGTAGAGCACAATTCCAATAGCCGCCCAGCTTCGAAGAAAAACCGCAGCCACAAACCGGTCGAGTCTAGGAAGTATAAACATGAGTCAACATTTCAACAAACCCAAACAACCTTGTTACAGCAGGCTCTGACCAGGCTATCAGATGACCTAAATCCCTCCAAATCTACACTAGCTGCTCCCCCGACGGAAACCATTGATAGAGTCTTAGCCACGTTGAAACAGAAAACTGGTGTCAACGATTGGCAATTAGACTTGCCTAAACAGCGAGGTCGAACAAGATGGGAATGGGAAGCGTTCTCCCCTTCAACCCAGCAACAAGCACGAGTGAGTTTGAAGGGAAACTATATCCATGTATATTATTACCAGTTTCCGGATATCCCATCTGCAAGTGTTGATTCTCAATCCTATGATCGTTTAATTGTTACTCCTTTAGGAGCAGCTAGAAGCATTGGTGCCAGTTGTTTCAAAATTCTGATTGGTCCCTATGAAGTAGTCTTAGACTGTGGCACTCGACCCAAAGGCTACGACCCTTTGCCCGCCTTGGACTATCTGCATAATCCTAACCTGCTCCTGATCTCCCATAGCCATCAAGACCACCTTGGTGCTGTGCCCGTCTTTCACAGCCGCTACCCTGGTGCGCGGATGATTTCCACTCATGGCACCAGGGAAATCGCCCATGTCATGCTCAGGGATGGACTTAAGATACAGCAACTGAATGAAGACTCTCCCGAGTTATTTGATGAGGCCGATTTAGAACAAACCTTGTTTCAATTGGAAACTCAACCAGTAGGCAAAGACTTTGAGCCCTTACCAGGACTAATGGTAAGGTTTATCAATGCCGGGCATATCTTGGGTGCGGCTTGTATCTATCTGCGCTATAAGGATATGTCTTTACTCTACACCGGAGACTTCCACACTACCAATAGTCGCACCACTAACGGCTTGAATTTAGCTGAGCTTCCTGAAGCAGATATTTTAATTACTGAGTCTACCTATGGTTCCTCTGTCCACCCTGCTAGAAGAAATCAAGAAACTGCATTGATGGAATCCATTGCTGAAGTAGTGCAAGCTGGGGGCAATGTCTTGATTCCCTCTTTTGCTTTGGGTAGAGCTCAGGAAATCTTGTTAGCGATCCGCACCTCTAAGCTATTTAATAAATTAACAGTTCCCATCTTTGTGGATGGATTGGTCAGAGCAGTCACAGAGGTATTTCGAGAAAACCTGGACTTATTGCCTATTCCAGTTCAAAACTTAGTTAAGATTAACGGCCAGGAACCATTCTTTGATAAAACCAGTACACCCCCGATTATTTCTATCGAACACTTTCGGGAACGTCCGATTGCGATCGCAAAACCCAGTGTAATTGTGGCCAGTTCCGGTATGCTGACCGGTGGACCTTCAGTCTATTATGCCTCAGTACTGCTAGAGCGAGAGAATGCTGCCATCTTTATTTCTGGCTACACTGATGAAGAATCCCCTGGCCGACTCCTGCAAAGTCTCAAGACTGGGGACACTATTGAACTAGATGGGAAACCAATTACCGTCAAAGCTCAAATCAAACGGTTTAACCTCTCTGCCCATACCGATAAGGTGGGACTCGGACAAGTAATCAACAAGGTAAAGCCCAAGCACCTAGTCTTAATTCACGGAGAATTAGAAGCCTTACACCAAGTAGCCCGGTCTGGAGACAATCAGTCCTTGTTCTATATTCATATTCCTGCTGTGGGGGATAAAATTGAATTAGGAGTAGCACCGGAACAGCTTTCCCGACAGCAGCTTGCTAAGATTCAGCAACCCCAAGAGTTTGACGTGATGGTGGAGACCTTTGGGACCGATGCTTGGTTGCGAGTTCCCGAAGAGGTAGTGGAAAAAGACCCTCGATGGCAGACCTTGAGTATCAGCGGCATTATCAAAGCGCGATGGGATGGTGTGAATCTCAAGCTTGCTCCCATGCAACCGGAAATGATACTTCAGGAAGAAGAAATTGAAGCAGGGCTTAAGAGTGGAAAGGATTGCTGTGCCGTGTGTCAGTTTTTCAGTGGTAGATTTTGTGAATCTCCTGATAGTCCTTTGTTTGAGCGGAGGGTTGATCCCTTGGCAATCTGTGATCAATTTCAATCTAAAGTCCAGGATTTGTCAACTCTTGACACTGACCTTCTGTTGGCAGAGGAAGTTGATTACTAGCAGGAGCGCTCTCCTACTCAATATCTCCGAGATTTTCCCGAGCTTATCCATTTAAAAAAGGCGGCACCCAGATTCGAACTGGGGATAAAGGCTTTGCAGGCCCCTGCCTTACCACTTGGCTATGCCGCCACTAGTTTCTTATTATATCATACTATTTCTGTTTAATTACCCATATTACAAATTTTTCCGCGTCCAGTGCGTCCCCTTTCTCCGGTGCTGACCTAGTCAACGAAGACGCAAAGAACGCTTATAAGTAGTTTTTTTACTGGTTAATGCTACCGTTAGGCCAAGTTACCTGATTTAGATTAGTATTCTCGAAATTAGCACCATTGGTCATAGCATCCCTGAGATCAGACCTTTCTAAGTCTGCCCTCGCCAGATCGGTACCATTGAGATTGGCACCAGTCAAGTTAGATCCTTTTAAATCTGTATTACTTAAATTGGCACCAGTCAGGTTAGCACCGCTTAAATCCGCATTGGCTAAATCTGCTCCAGCAAAATCGGCACCAGTGAGATTGGCATTACTTAAGTTAGCCTGACTTAAATCAGCACGGCTGAAATTAGCACCAGTCAGGTTAGCATTAGTCAAATCTGCTCCTGACAAGTCCACATTCGTACAATCTGCTCCACTTAGGTTAGCACCGCTGAGGTATTTATCGATCAGGGGTGTACACTTATTAATATGCCCTGACCCTAGATTATCCCCAAACGCTGTGGATTGGTCTTGAGGCACACTTACCTCTGTTGGCGCTGCTTCTGGGACTGGTGTAGATTCCAATAGCTCCGCTTCTGCGACTCGTCTAGGTTCTACAAAATTAGCTAACCATCCTATACCCGCAAGAGCGAGTAAGACTGTACCCATACCAATCAACATCAGACCAGACCGATTACTATGATGTTTGGGGAGTAGGGATTTAGAATGCGATCGCTTTTTAATCTCAGCAAGGGCTTTTTCCATAAATTCTGGCGGAATTTGTGCCTCTTTACCTGCTTCAATCAACTCCTTTACAGAATAGCTTTGGTTGTGCTGAGCATAGAGTTGAGCCGCTAGGGCGAATACTTGGTGGGCTTGGTCTTCAGGGATACGATCTTTTGGGAGTTTCATAGTTATTTGGAGCGTTGGGAAGCCAGTTAGAGCTGAGATAGTATCAGCGTCAGGCTGTCAAGCCTTTCAGTTTCTAATCTAGCAAGCCAGACTTTCAAGTGTTAATGGTTGGTTAATCGAGGTTGGTGACCTCACGGCTAAACTGATCACGGAAGTGAGGGTAATCTATCCCGCCAGTCAATAAACTTACCTTAAAGTGACGCTGGGCCTATGGTTAATTAGCGTATGCTTTGGATTTATTCTTCTGTATCTTGCTAATACTTGCTAATATAATGAGATCTGTTCGCTCATTTCGCTCATAGTAACGTGGTGACCCTTCCTGTTCAACAAGAGCATCTCTTTAACCGCAGCCTCAACACCATCAAAGGTGTAAAACTACTCTTTGTGGAAGCAGAGCTGCTTTTCAATGTCTCTTGCCCTGATCTTGATGCCCTCAAACAGCAACTGGAAAATCCCTTCTCGATCTTTGTCTGTGGAGAATTTAATGCCGGAAAATCCAGTGTGCTGAATCGGTTGAGTAATGACGAGCTAGCTGCTGTGGGCATACTTCCGACCACAAACTCGATTCAACCCTATTACCCAGAGGGGTTTGATGGCATTGTCTTTATTGATAGCCCAGGCACAAACTCTATCATTGAACGTCACCAAGAACTTACAGAGAATTATCTACAGCATGCTGATATCATCCTGTTTGTCACCTCAGTGGAACGACCTCTGACTAAATCAGAGCTGGACTTTCTCTCGTTAGTCAGTAAGATCTGGGTACGTAAAGTAATCGTTATTATTAATAAAGTGGATCTGGTCACCCCACAAGAGAGTGAACAGATTATCTCACACGTCAAAGATGGACTTCATGATGTCTTTACAGAAGTACCACCTTTATTTACAGTATCAACACGCACTGGCAACGACATCGACACCCTACGAGACTTCCTACTAGAGTTTCTGGCAGAAACCGAAAAAATACGGCTAAAACTTCAGGGTCCTCAGAACTCTTTGTTAGTTTACCTAGAGCAGTTAGAGAAAAAGAACCATGAGGCACGGCAGAAAGTCATTGCCGAAAAGACGATATTTGACCGATCTCTGTTGCGAATCGATGAGCGAATTGAGCAATATGACCTGATTTTTGGTGTCTTTAGAGAAAAAATTCGTGACCTGTTTACCAATCTAATTCAACAATTACATAAAGTAATCCAGGATAATTTCGCCTTCATTAGCCTATTGAAAAAGCGTATTATTAGGGAAGACGACCTACTGGAAGAAAAAGTAGCTAGGGCGATTAAGGAGGTAAAACTTGAGCAGCAGATGGAGGAAATTGTTAAGGAAGCAGCATCAACTCTTGTGAAATATCGAGAACAAATTATTCGGGAAGCTAGGGAAGATTTACAAGTAGCAGCAAGCCTCTCAGAAGACTCGTTTCAGGTTCCCGAACTTAATAGTGGTAAAATTGATACCACTTCTATCTCTGAAAATCTTAAGGTAGCCTCAGAAAAGGGACTCAACAATTTTTTGACCTTGGGAACTGCCGCCGCAGCAACAGGAATTGGCGGACATGTGGTAGCCACTGCTGCACTATTTGATCTGTCAGCTTTTGTACTAGCTCTGATGTTGACCATGTTTAGCTTCAATGCGGTTCCTAAGCAGCGTGATAAGGCAACCCAACAGCTTGATGAAACCTTGCGTGAGTTGCAGAATAACTATACCGATAAGCTAAAACAAGGTTTGCAGCAAGAATTGGTAAACAGCCTCAAGCAGTTCACTGACTCTCTGAAGCCGAGACTGGGGGAAATTGAGCATAAACTCGCTGCCAGTCAATCATTGGAGGATAATTTACAAAGTCTCCGGCAGGAGATTAACGATATTTTAAAGGAGGTAGAGCAGCTATAGCTGTCACAGCGTAAGCATTCAGCTATCAGCTATCAGCTATTAGCTATCAGCTATCAGTTATCAGCTTATGCGCTACAGATGGTGCTACTTGAGGTGCTATCAGCTATCAGTTATTGGCCAGGTTACTGTTCGCGCAGCGTGCGCGTAGCGCAATCCGTGCTTTTGAATAAAATAAGCTGACCACTGACCGCTGACCACTGACTGCTGAACGCGCACGCGTGCGCGTAGCGCATATGCTTAGATGGGCTTTTGCCCACACTTTCAATTCTGTAAAATCTCGAACTATTAAATTCTCCCTGTCGATGTTTATTTTAAGCATGATAGCTGACGGCTGAATGCTTAAGTCACGGCTGTTTCATCAAATGATTTTTAATATTCATAGTCGCAAGCTCACGGTCTACCCTGATTCGGAACGAGTGTTTGTTCATCTATTTGGCTCACAACCGACAGCATTCTGGCTAGACAGCTCTCGCGTAGAACCTGGTCTATCTCGTTTTTCTTTTATGGGAGATGGTACAGGACCAAACAGCCTGGTAGTGCAATACTCGATTACTGACCAAAAACTTACCATTAACTGCTCAGGCCAAACAACACATCGTAGAGAAAGTATCTTCTCCTATCTACACAGAGAACTTGAGCGTCGATACAACTGTTTAGAAGGGCTTCCGTTTGACTTTAACTGTGGTTTTGTTGGCTACTTTGGTTACGAACTAAAAGCAGAATGTGGAGGAAATATAGTCCATCAATCGCAATTTCCAGATGCGATGTTTCTCTTAGCAGACCGAATTATTGCTTTTGACCATCAAGAGCAAGTAACCTATCTGTTGTGTCTGACTAAAAAAGGGGAAACTGAGCAAACAAATGCTTGGTTTGAAGGTATCGAAAAACAGCTTTGTACTCTACCTCCTTTGCCTCCCATTGAGTTAGACTATACTCATCGAAAAGTTAGCTTTCGATTGAGTCGTTCCTACCAGAGATATCTGGAAGATATTCAAGAAAGTCTCGATCAAATTAAAGCTGGAGAAAGCTACGAAATTTGCTTGACTAACAAAATTTATGCCAATATCGAACTTGACCCCTTGGCATTTTACCGAAGGTTGCGCCAACTCAATCCTGCACCCTACTCTGCCTTCCTAAAATTTGGCGAGCTAGCTGTGGCTTGTTCATCCCCAGAACGATTCCTGAAAATTGACCCCTCAGGTTGGGTGGAATCTAAACCCATCAAAGGAACTGCCGCACGAGGCCAAACAGAAGAAGAAGATCGACTGTTGTGCGAAGCGTTACGCACTCAGGAAAAAAACCGTTGTGAAAACATAATGATTGTAGACTTACTTCGGAACGATTTGGGCAGGGTTTGCGAAATTGGCAGTGTCCATGTCCCTAAGTTAATGGATGTGGAAACCTATGCCACAGTTCATCAACTGGTGAGTACAATTCGGGGTCGTTTGCGTCCAGATGTAAGGGTGGGAGACTGTATCCGTGCCACATTTCCTGGAGGCTCCATGACTGGTGCTCCTAAGATCTCAACCATGGAGATTATTGATCGATTGGAACTTCAGGCCAGGGGAATCTATTCCGGAGCGATCGGGTTTCTTGCACTCAACGGTGCTGCAGACCTTAACATTGTGATCCGAACTGCTGAGATTACTCCCAATCAGGTATCGATTGGTATTGGTGGTGCTCTGATTGCCTTATCGAATCCCCAGCTGGAATTTGAAGAAACCCTACTGAAGGCTGAAGCCCTAGTGCGTGCGATTGTCTACACGGTTTGTGGAGAGTTTTCTCCAGAGTTGTTTGAGATTGTTGATACTCCCGTCGCTAAATCACGAGATTATAGCGAGGGATTCTTAAGAGTATAAAACCCTTAACGGCTGAACCAAACAGCCTCTACACCCTCAGATCAAATCCTTGGGCTTACTTTTTCAAGGTTTTTGTTGATTTAAGTTTCCAGCAGAGGCTTTTCAGCTTGCACTTAAACCGACACTCTTCTCTCCCTAGGAGACGCTAAGCGAACGAGTGTAATAATATATCTATTATAGCAGAAATATTTAGGATACGCAACAAATTCGGTATCCAATTTCCAAGGGGCTGTGTGGGTCACCTGCAGGAGCACTTTATACGCCCCGTCTCCCGCGCTTGTCTAAGGGCTATAACGGGAGGGGAATTGGAGTTTAGATGGTTTACAAACCGAGATGGTTAATTGTTAATTGTTTGTTAATTGACCATATCTGTTAGTTAACCCTTTTGTCCACTGCTGTAGTGAAAGTCAACAACTACCAGACAATAACCTATCGGTAGACCCTCACTTGGGCGGTAGAGTGCCGAACTTCGTTCGGTAAAGTTGTTGAATTGCCAAAGCTACCAAACCAATGGTAGTAATACCAAAGATAAACGTGGCTAGGGTACTGACTCCCACTACCAGCGTCCGAACTGCGATCGCAATTTTGAGGGCTGTCTGAGAGTTAGACGTGAGGGGTTTATTAGCAAAGGTTGTAGCAATCGAGGCAGTTATAAAATAAATAGCGCTCGTCAATCCTCCAGAAATCAATGCTCCCGTAAGGCAGCGCCAGGGGGAAGGTAGCGCTTGAGTACTGTTAGGGGTTTCCGTGTCTTGGTTAGATGTTGTCATTAGTCATTAGTGACCAGTATTCAGCAAGTATTAAGCAGGGTTTAAACTATTATCCAGTAGCTTGTTATCTGTACTAGGTGTTATCTCTACTCGTTGAACTCTCCGGAGGCTCACCCACAGGGGATTATAACCTGACAGATCTCAACCAGTTATCGATACCAGGATCAATAACGAAGCTACCAGATATAATATTACCTTTGTGTGTGTGTAATTACCTTTGTGTGTAATACTTAGTTTTAAGATGGTTTGATAGCTGCTTCCAACCTTTGTAGGGCTTCTTTGAAGTCTTGATTAACAATAGTCACATCAAATTCATCAGCAGCTTCAATTTCGGCTTTGGCAATAGAAAGGCGTTGGGCGATTACTTCTTCACTATCCTTACCCCTCAAGCGAATCCGCTGCTCTAATTCATCTAGACTTGGGGGTAGTACAAAAATACGCAGGGCAGAGGGAAAGGTTTTGTTGATTTTCCTTGCCCCAACCAATTCTATTTCTAAAATAACTGACCTACCCTTCTCAAGAAGCTGCTTGACTGGCAAACTAGGTGTACCGTAGTAATTACCAGCGTACTCAGCCCACTCTAAAAGCTCATCCCCTATGATCATTTCTTCAAACTGGTCACGAGTGACAAAGTAATAGTGTTTCCCATGCACCTCCCCAGGACGTGGTTGCCTGGTGGTTGCTGAAACCAAAAGCTCAAGTTCCGGGTGTCGCTTCAGGAGCTGGCGCAGCAAGGTTCCTTTACCAACACCAGAAGGACCAGTCAATACAATGAGTCTCCCTGCTTCCATGTTGAGTCTAGTTAAGCTTCAAGCTTAATGGTTACCATTGTGACTATCTTTATTGATAACGAAGCGATGGGCAACAGTTTCTGGCTGAATTGCCGAGAGGATGACATGGCTGGAATCGGTCACAATTACCGCTCTGGTGCGACGCCCGTAGGTTGCATCAATGAGATATCCACGCTCTTTTGCCTCAGTAATGATCCGCTTGATAGGAGCAGACTCTGGAGAAACAATTGCTACAACTCGGTTTGCTGAAACAATGTTACCAAAACCAATATTAATCAGCTGAATGTCCATGAGCAACTAACGGCAAAAGCCGGATGAGAAGCTAGTATAAGTATTCAAGTACAATAGTAGCGACATTAATTTAGCCTTACAAGCCTAAAATCCGGTTTTTTACCAGATTTTAGGGAATCATCCGTCTTAACTCTTGAGTGCATAGGGTATTTTGTTCCCAGATAACCAACCCATGGCTCAAGCTGGAGCAAGGGTGCGTGGGTCACTAATCCTGGGATGATAACTGCTGATAGGCAAGGTACACAGCCTCCAGAAACAAGTTAGCCGTGACAACTGACGGTACCTTTTCCAAGGCAATCATGTCTTTGACCTGATCAGCCAGTTGTCGGCTTAACTTCGCTTTTGCCTGAAATGTCATTGCCTCCCGCCGCTGCAAATACTCTCGAATCATAGCAAAGTCTTCTGGCTGCAAGGGGGAGAAATCTGCCTGGGTTTGGAGCTGATTGGCTAAGGCTTGAGCCTGATCGGAGATCTCGAAGCTAGCAGAAGCCATAGGCTGCTCTTCTTGGACTACCAGGGTTCCTGCTAACCAATCTCCCAAGCGTTTCTCTCCCTTGCTAAAGATAATTAAAAATACTCCCAGGAACCATAAATCATCAACAGGTCTCAGCAAAGCACGTAGGGTAGCTTGCTGTAGTCTCACTGGTCTAGCATCATCACGAATGACACGAATTTTACCATAGCGCTTACCTGGTGTTTGTCCCTGCCATAGGGTTTCAAACAAAACGAAATAACCCACGTAAATCGAGAAAGTAATAAATAGATAAATGGCTAATAGCCACAACCCTAAATCATTAATACCAAAAAAATAGTCTAATAAGTCCAGCAGTTGGGAAGATAAAAAGCCCCAAGCAATTAGAAATACTAATAAAATTAATCCTAAGACAATATAATCAATTAGCAAGGCATAAGCTCGACTGCCAATCCCTGCTAAGGTTAATTCTAATTCAACACTTTCTGGGGTTTGTATAGTGACTCGATTAAAAAAATTAATCGGTGTTGAGCTTAGCTTCCCCATAGCTGTAAATCTATGCCTTCTTTACGACTACATAGATCGTAGTATATCACTGATTTAATCGCTTGCCAGAAAGGAACCAACAAGGCACCACTAGCAAAGCTCAACCCAAAAACTAGCACTAAATAAAGCCAGATAAAAATTGCTGATTCTTGAGGAAACAAAAGAGATAATAGAGTTTGTATGATGAATGTAGCTATCTGTACAGCAATCGAAATTGGTAGTGATATTAAAAATCCAACAACTACTATCCCTTGAATACGTAATATAAATCCCTGAGTTAATTTCCAGCTGCGACCAATGGCTGCCCTGGCACCGATAGAATTTTCTATAGCCAGGGTTATTTCATAAATCAACAACCGAGATATAAACCAGATAAATCCAAATAAAAAAGCAATCATAAAAATACTCAAAACCAGAAATCCTATGATAACCATAGCAACACTATTTTCAGGGAGAGTATCGAGACTATCTAAAATAGTACTGCTATTCCCGGCAATTGAAGCAAGGACTCCGATCAAGATACTAAGAAGAACAATAATTACCATTATTGCCACCCAAGTTATCAAGGATACTAGGATTGCTACTCCAAAAGTTATCAAGAATACTAGGATGCCTGCTCTGAAAAAACTCCACATCCGAGGATTGACATGGCGGCGAGCCTCATTCACTGTTTCTGGACGTTCAATGATTTCCCTAAACGCTAGACGTGAAATTAGCCCAAACATGGCAGAAAACTTAGCCCAGCCATATATGGGAACTAATAGCCATAGATAACCGATAAAAGCTAGACGATAATATAACTTAAAATTGTCGCGGTAGATCCGCAAACCGACATTAACGACATTACCAATACTGAGTGGTCCTAAAGATTGGTTGGGACTAGGCTCATAAGACATGGGTCGATGGGGCTATTGATGGCAAGACAAGTTTTAACGCTATCTTAAGGGAGGTTTAGGAAAATTACACGGAAACTTTATGAATATTAAACGTTGGATTGGGCGGCGGGAAGCAAATTGGAAACAGTTGGATACTCTCCTGCAACAAGTGGAGAAACGAGGAATCAAGTCTTTACCAGCATCCCAAATCAAGAAACTCGCTAGTTTGTATCGCTCTGTCTCAGCGGATTTAGCCCGTGCTAGAACTAACCAAGTAGGCAATACTCTGGTCAAGGATTTACAACGACTCACCTCTCGGGGCTATAACCAGGTTTATCAAGGTTCTCGCCGTCAAGACTGGCAAGGTTTAGGGGAGTTTTGTCGGTGGGGTTTCCCTGGTGTAGTGCAACAGACGTGGAGTTATATTGCGATCGCAACCGCAGTGTTTCTCCTCGGGGCCTTAATTTCCTGGTGGTTGGCTTGGCAAGATCCAGTGTTTATCTCCCTGGTGGTTCCGGAACAGTTAATTGAACAGGTACGCGATCGCCAGGAATTGTGGATGGGTTCGATTTTGGGCATGAAACCCTTAGCCTCCAGTGGCATTATGATTAACAATATATCGGTATGCTTTCGGGCAGTGGCTGGTGGGATTACCTGCGGTGCCTTTACCCTATATATCATGGCATTCAACGGAATACTGATTGGTGCCATTGGGACGTTAGTGGGTCAAAATAACTTAGCTTATCCCTTCTGGGCATTTGTGTTTCCCCATGGTTCCCTGGAATTACCCGCTATCTTCTTTGCTGGTGGAGCCGGTTTACTAATCGGTAGAGCAATTCTGTTTCCAGGCCAATATCGCCGGGTAGATGCATTGAAATTTTATGGCTCCCAAGCGGCTCAGTTGATGTTTGGGATTGTGCCGATGTTGATTATTGCTGGTATTATTGAAGGGTTTTTATCTCCCAGTCCCTTAGTGCCATCATTCCTCAAGTATTTGGTTGGAATCGGACTGTTTACCCTTTTGGTTATATATTGTAGTAGTCAGAAACTTGAGGATACTTCAAAGTAGATTCCGAGCTTTAACTCGTAAGTAGCTCTCAACCAGTTGCTGACTAATCTGATTCGCTGGTGCATCCAAGACCAAAACTCCTTTTTGCTTCAACCGGGCAAAGGCAACTTGGCGCTGGGCAATTAAATCCAGAGCCACAGCACGGGTATAAGCGGCTTGCCCCGGGTCAGGGTTGAGATCAACACTAATGCTATTTCTCCCCTGGGCCTGGTATTCCCTGTGCCAAAGCTGGTCTTGACTAGGAATTTTCTCTAACTCAGCTGTATTAGGCGGAGTGTGCGCCAATTGGTCAACAAGGGGGTCTCGAAGGGTGACACAAAACGGTAAGTAGCGAGGGGTGAGGCGTTCTAGGGCTGCTAGCAATTCAGCGGAAGCAGTAACATCCACGATGTCTGTAATCAGTACGACTAAAGCACGACGAGTTTGCTGATTCACGAGTTTTGTAACAGCACCAAAATAGTCCGGTTCTAATAACACTGGCTGAATCGGAGTGAGGCGTTCTATGAGTTTCGATAGTTGATGTTGACCCCGTTCTGGTGGAATCCAGGTCGTTATGTCTCGATCGAAGACACCCACGCCCACGCGATCGCCCCGATGTAACCCAGCTAATGCTAGGGCTAGAGTACTATTCAATCCCCAATCAAACCGCTTCAGTTGAAGTACCTGTGCAGTCATCAACCGTCCCCGGTCCAGTAATATAATTAAAGTCTGCTCTTTTTCCGGTTCCAGCACCCTTACTAAAGGGCGAGAGCGGCGAGCGGTGGCTTTCCAATCAATCAGGCGAGTGTCATCACCAATGCCATAGTCCCGCAGTTCAGCAAATTCTGTGCCACCACCCAAGCGTCGGGAACGGCCGATGGTACCAGTATTTTCCAGGGTCAGGCGAATAGAAAGCGATCGCAAACTAACTAAGTCTGGATAAACTGCTACGTTCTGACTCCCTGGGATTTTCCAATCATGCCACACCAAGCCCCAAGGACTCAACTGGCGCACGTGAATATCTCCCCAGTGAAACTGACCTCGCTTGGCTGGGTGAACCGTATAGGTTAGTTCCTTGTTACTATTCCGGTCAATGGTAGCAGTGATAGTTGGGGTGGAAACAGCAAACTCTAATGGATAGTAGTCCTTAATCAGAATTCGAGCAACCTGATTTCTAGATTCCACTGACAGCACAATCAGATTATCTCGCCCAATGGATAACCGTTGTAAAGGGGTGCGGGTTACCTTGACTCGGTTAGGTTTGACCCGTTTTCCATCCCATAAGGCTATACCAAGGACAATTCCATCAAAGACAAGAGTACTAATTAGACTGATTTGTTGATTAAAAACAGTAGCAAGTAATAATGCGATCGCAATACCTAGTATTAACAGTAAATAGGTTCGTTGTGAGGGAATCATAATTTTTTTTGAGTGCTGAGTGCTGAGCCACTCACCTAGGCACTGGAACTTGCTTGAGTAATGAAGCAATTACTCCATCGATCTCTAACCCATCTAACTGCACCTCTGGTTTCAGAATCAGACGGTGACGTAGTAGAGGGAGTGCGATCGCTTTTACATCATCCGGTGTCACATAATCCCGTCCTGATAACACAGCTTGGGCTTTACTGGTTTGTAACCAAGCTACAGCAGCTCTCGGGGAGGCTCCCAAGGCTAAATCAGGATTTTGCCTGGTTTGCTGAACTAAGGCTAGCAAATAATCCAGCACCTTCTCGTCTACTTGGACAGCTTTAACCTCTTGACGAGCACTAAAAATTTGTTCTACAGTTGCTAGAGGTTTCAGACGTTCTAAATCCAAACGGCGTCCACGAAATCCTTTCTGAGTATTGAGCAACATTTGCTTTTCTGCCGCTGCATCTGGGTAATCCACTACCAGCTTGAATAAAAATCGGTCTAACTGAGCTTCTGGTAGGGGATAGGTGCCTTCAAATTCTAGAGAGTTTTGGGTAGCAATTACCCAGAATAATTCAGATAGAGGCAATGTTTCCCCGTCCAGGGTGACTTGCTGCTCTTCCATTGCCTCTAGCAGCGCTGCTTGGGTTTTGGGTGGGGTGCGGTTAATTTCATCAGCTAGCAAAATCTCAGTAAAGACTGGTCCCTTTTTGAGGGTAAAGTTGCGGGTATTCAGGTCAAAGATATTGGTTCCTAAAATATCCGATGGTAGAATATCTGGGGTTAACTGAATCCGCCGAAATTCGGCTTGGATTAGCCTTGCTAGAACTTTGACAAGCAAGGTTTTACCGGTTCCTGGTACCCCCTCAATAATGACATGTCCACCACTAAGCAAGGCTACGAGTAACTGTTCGACTAGGGTCGATTGACCGACAATTATTTTGCCAAGGGTTTGCTTGAGGCGGTTCAAGACAGGGATATCATTGGTCATTTGGGTTGATTCGCTATCCTGTGGGACAGTTTTCGTGGTACCACAATAGCATGGGCAAACTCTGGTTGATTGGGGTTGGGATTAGTTAGCTTGATATCCCGTGGTTTCCGAAATCCAGCAGTTGTGATCATCCCATCAATCAATACGAATTTTCTGCCATTTTCCCAACCATTTTAGTAAGTCTGACTCCCTAATACGACGTTTACTAGATTGGATTTCCAGCAATTGTTTCAGTTCTGTAGCTGGACGTCCAGTTTGCTCAACCCAAGCATCAATTAGAGCTTGCTCCTCAAGCAGAGTCTGTCCTAATCCCAGTGCTTTTTGCAGTTGCAGTTGTTCGTCTTTTCCCACAACTTCCAAGACAAACTCAGTGCTGCCTGCTTTTTGCAAAACACCTGCTAATGCTCGGATGTAGGCTTCGCTGTTATCCACCACTGGTTCAGATCGGGTCAATGGTTGTCCAAAGCGGCGATTCAGAGCCCAGATGGCAACCAGAAGAATGATTAATCCTTGGATAAAGGCTGGCAACAGAGGGGTTTTCGCTAAATAACTGAATAGAGTCTCACCTACTTCTCGCTTGATCACATCCACATCTTTGTAACCGTGGAGGTATTCATCCACCCAAACGGGATTTTGGTTAGTTAAATTCCCCTCTGCTTTCAAGGGAGTAACCAGTTGGGCTAATAATTCATAGTTAGCCGGAAAGTCCTGATAGGCATTGGCAGCCAGATCCGATGTAGTGGCAAAGATAACTCTACCATCACCAATAGGCTTTTCCCAAACCACAGCACCAAAGCGATCGCTTAAAATTTTCTTCCCCTGATTACCCTTGTATCGCCGCCTGGTGTTAACCTTAACCTTTCCCGTGGAAGCCTCTTGGAGAGTACTAAAAGCAGCGTCAGTAACCGGCTGCTTGACTCCCAAAATCACCATCCTATTGCCCTGTTTAATCCATTCTCGCTCTTTACCATAAATAGCATCTACTGTCAACCAACTAGTGACACGCAATAAGGTAACCGAGCCTTGAGCATCCGTCTGATTCGCTAAATCCTCAAAGGGTTTTTGCCAACGCTGTACAGGAGTTCCCCGTTTTGCCATGTAAGCGTACCAAGCGCCATAGCCATAGGGAGCGCGGCTGTAAGTAGAACCGCTATTGATTTTATTATTAGCTGGAGCAGCTACCAGGGTAATCATCATTAGTACCACGATTGCGATCGCACTAATTACCCCTAACCGACGCTTAGGAAATTTCATCCTTCATCCTTGGCCTTTCACCCACGCTACGCGAACATACTTTATCCTTGGCCTTTCGGCCACGCTACGCGAACAACCTTCATCTGTTGATAAGCCTCCTTGCACCGTTCAAAAACCTGACTAGAGACTTCGGCGTTACTAAAACACAACTGCTGGTGGGTGATCAGTAAGATTTGGTATGGTTTAGGTTGCGGTAATTGCTGGATGAGTTGTAGATATTCTCCATCCGTGCGACTAGGATGGCGAGGGGCAATGCCAGTATCGTGTAATTGCTGCAACATCCCCATATACAAGCAACGACAGGCTTCCCTGTAGTTAGCCTGCTGCTGATAGTTTTGCGATCGCTCCCACCAATTGACCACTGATAATTCTCGAACTGGTCGTTTTGTCACTCTGTTTGCAGCTTGAGTAAGTTGTTGGTAATAAGAAATAATATAAGGATGTAATGCTCTGATCAGTCGCACCCCTAGCCAGCTTAGGATTACAGCCACAAGTAACCAAAACGTTATCCTAATCCCCTGGCCTAGTATAGGAGACAGTAACCAAGATGGCAGTGAGCTTTGGGGTTGGTCAAGAGGCACCTGAGACATTGTCAGCTCCCACCACTCCCCGAATTGTCGTTGCAGCAGCTGCAACTGCCAATCCAAACTGTTTTTTTCAAAGGAACCAGTAGACATAAGATACTGATAACTAATAATATCAAACAGCGGATTTAGGGCATGGATTAAGTCATCCGTGCATCCGTGTTATTATTGTGTGTAGTCCACCCTTCTATGCTTTCCCATTTACCATAATCTAAAATAACAGTACTTGAAGCCGGTAAAACTGCTATTTACTAACATGACAAGTCTCTATACTGACATTGAGATCAATGTCCCAAGGCAGAAGGTTTGGCAAATTTTGTTCCATAAACAGCAGTGGAAGTACTGGAACACATTTCTGTTTGATTGTGACTCAACTTTACGGTTTGAGCAGGGGAAAGAAGTCTTTCTGTCGCTGCGACGGCTTCCCAATGAAGAAGAGACAGAATTTGAGCCATTGGTGACACAACTTCAGCCTGGTGTGTGTCTAAGTTGGGTGTCTTCTATCCCTGGCTTTCGTAGTGAATGTGTATTTGATTTGCAAGAAATAGGAGTGGGTCGTACCAAATACGTCCACAAACACTCTTATTCCGGTATATTGTCTCGGGTGTTTCTACCGTTTATCCGAGAGGATGAGTTACGAGGTATTAAACGAATGGCATGGGAGTTGAAGCGTTATGCTGAGGGGTTTTAGAACGTTAGTATGGCGCTAGCACACGCTTAATCCGGGTGAAGTGTTAAAGATGACACTGTAGACACTAACGACTTAACCACACCCGGAAGCACTGGTTTACCAGACAAGTAATCCCTTAGTCAAGATAGCCCATTAGTTCATCTGTCCCTTCACTAACATTTGTAGCAATAGGACGATTTTGGGGTAATGGCTTTACGCTCAGCTGTTTCCTATCGATGTATCCAGAGGATCCAGTTCCTTTAGCAGTGAATTGGAGTTCCTTGTCTTTATTGCTATCTGTGCTGCTCATATCCCTCCTGGGACTCCTGAGTTAGAGTCAAAAATACCTTATTATATAGCTAAGTCTGGTCTAAGTTGACCAAGTTAGGCTTACATTGACACTCCCCACGGCGCTTATGCCGGGGGATTCTTGCTTCGACGAACTGACTTTAATACACAAGGGTTTTGCCGTTCCTCGCACCGAATAACCGTGTACAAACGTATTATCTAGTTTGAGCAAGTGTACCCAGCGGTCTGATCTCCACAAGCGTACTGGAATAAGTCATCCAGGGTTTGGGCGTGCCCCGCCCTACCTTTCACTAAAAAAACTAACTTTGGCGCTTTGGTCGGTACTCTGTCGAGTCCATGCGTTTTAAGGGTTTTTCGCTCCCTTGCTACTACCATCGCTTTACGTCGTAGATTAATTGGTGATACCGACGAATTTTCACCTGTGGTAGGCCAGCCATAGCATTATAACATAAATAAAAGAAATAAAACGCCGAATCGCTCAATACTTTAAAAGCTCAATTCTTTTAAGTGAGGGGTCAGACTAACCCCGTATCTAAAGCTAGAGGCGTATAGACCTCACCCCTGAAACTACCCAATTTTTCACTCAAGGTTATACTATCACATTTGATAGCCTTTCTATAGCTAAAGTTGCTAGAACTACCACAGCCACAGTGCTCCCCCGTGATGTTTAGTAGATTTTGGGATTGATTGAGAGATCAGTACAGTTACCAGTAAAGCTAGCAATACAGCTACCAGTTAAAGCTATTCAGGGCATGAGTACTCTAGATGTTGGCCTCAACAACTATGATTGTGCCAGCAATAGTGAACAGATTCATCGGCCATAACCCAATAGTTACGGCCAATAACCATTAATCATTACTAATCACTAATAAATCTCTAGCCTTGCTCTGGATTGTTCTATAGTCCTTAAGGATTGGTTCTAGTCCTTCTTCTTCTTTTTCAACATAATCGTCTAAATCTCCAAATACTCTTTTAATTTCTTCATAAATCAGAGTACACTTTAAGGTAAGTTGCTGATGAATATCAGATATCAACTTAGTTTTATCACTCTCTAATTTTTTGCCAATCTTGCTAATTATCATTCTTCTTTTCAGATAAAGCGCTCCCCCGGAGACTAAAATTCCAACTCCGGCAAACGCAGCACCGATAAGATCCAATATTACTATTTCCGTTATCGCCATAAATAGGCCAGCAATTACTGTTACTGCCGCTCCACCTAATATATTGGTAGCGACTCCACTAGCGTTTGATTTTAAGGAATTGATAAACTCAGCATCTTCAAGGAGCTTAGACGCTTTTTGCTTAACGTCTTCAAACACCTCATGACGGCGCTCCATAACTCGGATAGATAGATTGCTATTACTGGAATAATTCTGGATAGTCTCCAAATCTTGTATTAACGAATCAATTAGGTTTTTAATATCCCCTAAAAAATGGAGTGTCCCCTCTTTTAAGGTTTCTTCTAACGAGAGCTGTAGCTCTGGTTCATACTTAGCCTTGATCTGATCGATCCAGGCTTGGATTGAGGCATTTTTCTTAACGGTACCAACAACGGACTTATTGATTAGTTTAGGAAAGGTGAAACCAGCGCTAAAATCAGATTTTATTTGCTCAGCAACTAGATCATAGTTGGCAGCCAACTTATCCACCAGTTTAGTAATGTCATCTTGAGACTTTTTTTCACCGACAGCTAGTTTAGTTTTGATTCGTTCTACTGATGATTTATCCAGCTCTAGTTGCCGTTGGATAGATTTTAATTCATGCTCTAATTCATCAATCACGTTTTGAGTGCGATCGCTAATTGATTTAAGTTTAATTTTGTAAGTCTCCCCACCGGTAACCATATCATTAATAAATCCTCTCACTTCCCTAAACCCACTCCCCTCCTCATTCCCATTGTTTTCTAATTCCGCTGATGTCGCAAAAACTATAGGAGACTCAATATGTCGTTGACTAGCATAGTCTTTAACTCTCTGAGTATTTCGGCTTAATTCTTCTGGTTTAGTTAAATCAGACTGTTGAAGTATAAAGACTACTTTTTTACGCCATTGCTCACTAACATAATCCAGGAGTTCCCAAGCTGTTTTATGATAGGGATTCTTAGCGAAGAAGACAAAAAACACTAAATCACTGTTAGGAATATAGTTTTCAGTAATCTCTTGGTGGTTTTTCAGAATCGTATTCGTTCCAGGAGTATCGACAATTGATAAAGTTTTCAAGATATCAATGGGTAAACCAATTTTTCGTAACGTTGGGCTAATTTCTTTTTCAAACTGCTCCTCTGAATAAACAATTTTTTGAATAACATCCGTACATGGCTCAACATCAGTTTGACAAATTTTTTCTTGAATTATGGCATTAATAAAGCTACTTTTTCCGGCTTTTACTTCTCCAACAATAACTAACAAAAACGGTTCATTACTATTTTTTTGTATCGTCCTTATTTTTGACTGTAATTCCGGTTTATTGATTTGAATAACAAATTTATGCAAATCTTGTAATAGGTCATCAATATAAAGTTTGTGGTTGTACAATACTTGATCAATAATTTGATTGTTCATTAATCTTACTCCCCTAGATTATACTATCCTAAATTAGGACCAAATAATTAGTCAATTTTCTAGCTATGGTAGATTGATTATAGTTTTTTTAAAAGGATATCGCCAAAAACACTGATCAGGTAAACATTCAGCTCTCAGCTGTCAGGGATCATCCCTTGATTAGTCATTAATCAGTAGTCATTGGTCATTTGTCTAATGCGATCGCGAAGCTGTTCCTTGTTCCGTTCGCGAACGGAACATCGCATCTTAACAAGACTCAGCCGTCAGCCGTCAACATATTTCACTCGACTCTGGTTTGCGTTCGCGAACGGAACATGGCATCTTAACAAGACTCAGCCATCAGGGATTACCCCTGAATATTATTTCACTCGATTCTAGTTTGCGTTCGCGAACGGAACATCGCATTATGAATCGGGGGGTAGAGTCCCAATGTTGACGAGACCCGAATCCCCTCATATCGTTGTAAATTTTCTCGAAGTGCTGACGCAGTTGAGGAAGAATAACCTTTAAAATCTCTCTCACGGTAACCAACTCAAATGGATAAAATTCGCTTATTGCTTATTGTTTCAGTTTAATCCCTCTTGGCTAGGTTTGTCTAAAGACCATTGCTCAGGACTGAGCCACTGATCCAGTATAATCAAATTAAGTCGAGATGGCATAGTGCTTGTAGATAGCAAGACTAATCATGGCAGCAACACACATACGCTTTGACTGGGCGATCAAAAAACAACTGCGAGATAAAGCTAATTATGTTGTCCTCGAAGGCTTTATCAGCGAATTACTCGGGGAAGTGATTACCATTGAATCGATATTAGAAAGCGAAAGTAATCGAGGGACACAAGACAATAAACTCAACCGGGTGGATATTCTAGCTCTCAATAGTGCGGGAGAGTTATTGCTGGTGGAGGTGCAAAATAGTTCGGAAAATGATTACTTTCAGCGGATGTTATTTGGAGTTTCGACTCTGATTACCGAATATCTGGATAAAGGAGAGCCTTATAGTAAAGTCAAAAAGGTCTACTCCATTAATATAGTTTACTTTCCCCTCGGCCAAGGAGAAGATTACATATATGAGGGGAAATTAGATTTTATCGGACGTCATATCCAGGATAGACTAGAGCCATCAAATCTCCAGAAGGAGTTGTTCAAAATTGAGCAGGTGTACCAGATATTTCCGGAATATTACATCTTGAGAGTGAAACAGTTTAATGATGTGACTAGAAACAGTTTGGATGAATGGATATATTTCCTGAAAAATAGTGAAATCAGGGAAGACTTCCAAGCCAGGGGATTAGCCCAAGCCAAAGAAAACCTGAGGATTGAGAATCTCCCGAATACAGAAAAGGCAGCCTATCAGAAATATCTGGAAGATAAACGGTATGAAATTAGTATGCTGGAAGGGGCAGAGGCAGTCGGAGAATTAAGGGGTAGAGAAGAGGGCATAAAACAGGGTAGAGAACAGGGCATAAAACAGGGAATAAAACAGGGCATAGAACAGGGCATAGAACAGGGCATTCAACAAGAACGTCGTGCTAGCTTGGAGCGAATACTCCAACTAAGATTTGGAACGATTCCTTCAGAGATATCTGAAACAATACAAGGCTTAGATATCCAACAAGTGGACAACTTGATGGCAACGGCATTAACAGCTCGTTCTTTAGATGAGTTTAGCCAACATCTGCCGAATTAATGGCCAGGTGTTAAACTAGAAGTCTAAAAGAGATTAAGTCGAGATGGCATAGTGCTTGTAGATAGCAAGACTAATCATGGCAGCAACACACATACGCTTTGACTGGGCGATCAAAAAACAACTGCGGGATAAAGCTAATTATGTTGTCCTCGAAGGCTTTATCAGCGAATTACTCGGGGAAGTGATTACCATTGAATCGATATTAGAAAGCGAAAGTAATCGAGGGACACAAGACAATAAACTCAACCGGGTGGATATTCTAGCTCTCAATAGTGCGGGAGAGTTATTGCTGGTGGAGGTGCAAAATAGTTCGGAAAATGATTACTTTCAGCGGATGTTATTTGGAGTTTCGACTCTGATTACCGAATATCTGGATAAAGGAGAGCCTTATAGTAAAGTCAAAAAGGTCTACTCCATTAATATAGTTTACTTTCCCCTCGGCCAAGGAGAAGATTACATATATGAGGGGAAATTAGATTTTATCGGACGTCATATCCAGGATAGACTAGAGCCATCAAATCTCCAGAAGGAGTTGTTCAAAATTGAGCAGGTGTACCAGATATTTCC
>NZ_JAAHFZ010000017.1:0-47065 GCF_010672795.1 Moorena sp. SIO1G6 | reverse complement strand
GCCAAGGAGAAGATTACATATATGAGGGGAAATTAGATTTTATCGGACGTCATATCCAGGATAGACTAGAGCCATCAAATCTCCAGAAGGAGTTGTTCAAAATTGAGCAGGTGTACCAGATATTTCCCGAATATTACATCTTGAGAGTGAAACAGTTTAATGATGTGACTAGAAACAGTTTGGATGAATGGATATATTTCCTGAAAAATAGTGAAATCAAGGAGGAATTCCAAGCCAGGGGATTAGCCCAAGCCAATAAAAACCTGAGGATTGAGAGTCTACCGAATACAGAAAAGGCAGCCTATCAGAAATATCTGGAAGATAAACGGTATGAAATTAGTATGCTAGAAGGGGCAGAGGCAGTCGGAGAATTAAGGGGCAGAGAAGAGGGCATAAAACAGGGTAGAGAAGAGGGGATATTAGAAGGCATTCAACAAGAACGTCGTGCTAACTTGGAGCGAATACTCCAACTACGATTTGGAACGATTCCTTCAAAGATATCTGAAACAATACAAGGCTTAAATATCCAACAACTGGACACCTTAATGACAACGGCATTAACAGCTAATTCTTTAGATGAGTTTAGCCAACATCTGCCTTAACCATTGAACCTACCCTAATAGGGATGCCAAGGGCGAACAACCTTTAACCCAACGATACCACAACTCCTAAACTTTCGTTCCCAATCCTATCCACTGCTGACAAGGCATAGATTCCCGACTCTAGCGCTATCTCTAGCGTGGCTGAATTCAGAATTTTGTACAACCTCCAAACCCCATCTTGTTGTCGATAAAGAGTCCAATAACAAATCTCTCCATCACAAACTTTCTGCCAAATTAGCTTACCATCTCTTGCTCTGACATTACCTGGTGTCTTAGGTGGCTCAGTCTTTAACCACTCCATAGTAGGAACAACAGCAGGTTCAGAATAAATAGAGCTTTTCAACTGGTCAACCACCTCTAAACGATTTTCTGTGAATACTTTCATGCTATAGAAAATATTCCCTAGGGAGAGTTGAGACACTAGATCGCGGCTAATTTCAACTTGTTCTTCATACTCAGAAATCGGCCACTCTTCTCCATCTAACTTACTGAGTCTATTCCCAGAATAAATGTGTCGATTTTTAGGATTATTTTCTGTCCACCATTGCAGTAAAACCGGATAACTTTGGGCAGGAGGCTCAATGCGCCAGTAAAGTTGAGGAGCAATATAATCGACCCAGCCTTCTTCTAACCATTTTTTCGGGTCAGCATAGATAGCTTCATATTGATCTAATCCCTTAATTTGAGGAGGTTGTCCAGGACGATAAATTCCAAAGGGACTAATCCCAAATTTAACTTTTGGCTTAGTAGCTTTAATGCCAGTGTAGAGACGCTCAACCATCTTATTCACATTGTCCCTGCGCCAATCCCCCAAACTCAGTTCACCCCCAGCTTCCTGATCAGCTTCATAGGTTTTTTGATCAGGAAAATCTTGATCTTTGATAGGATAAGGATAGAAATAGTCATCCAGATGAATCCCATCGACATCATAACGACCCACTACATCCAGAATCACGTTATAAGTCCAGTCCTGAACTGTTTTTACTCCTGGATCCATCCACAATTGTTTACCGTGTTGATACACATAGTTTGAATGGGTAACGCTGATGTGAGGCTTGACTTTTGCGGAAACTTGTGATCCTGTTGCAGCGCGGAACGGGTTAAACCAGGCGTGTAGTTCAATATTGCGTTTGTGACATTCTGCGATCGCAAACTCCAGCGGGTCGTAAAACGGTTCTGGTGCTTGCCCTTGGGTACCTGTTAGCCATTCACTCCAAGGTTCTAATTCTGAGGCATATAACGCATCTCCCGTCGGTCGTACCTGGAAAAACATAGCATTGAGGTTAAGTTCCTCAATCCGGTCAATAATCTCGATCAGTTCCTCTTGCTGTTTTTCTACAGCTAGACCCTTTTCAGAGGGCCAGTCAATGTTCCAGACACTGGCAACCCAAACTCCCCGAAACTCTCGCTGATGGCTAACCTCCCTAGTGGTTTGGAAAGCAACCGTGTATTTTGAGTTTAGGTCTGGCACCTGACCCAAATACGCCAAAGCTTGATAGATAAACGCTGCCACATCAGCACGAGTTGCCACTTGAGTGGGTCGCAGTCGCTTGGGATTGGGATAATTGACAATTATGTTAGCATCCGTAGCGGTGGCTATCCTGTCTCGGGCATAACCAGGAATTTTATCCACATCTTGATAGAGTTGGGGTAGCTCTATCTGTACATCCGATATCTCACTCAAGGGAAGGTTCAAGCCAGCTGCGATCGCTACCAAGGCTTCCACTCGAACCAGATTAGTGTCTGGGCGGAAGCGATTACCAGGATAACCCGACATAAAGCCAGTTTCGTAAGCATATTGAATCGCCTCCAAAGCCCAGTGTTTCTGTGATACATCAATAAACTTCGGAGCAGATCGTTGTTTTTCGGGTTGGGAAAAAGCGTTTTTTAATATGGCAGCAAACTGAGATCGATTCATGGGTAGATTAGGTCGGAATCTGCCATCAGGGAAACCGCTAATCATTCCCTGATTGGCTAAACCTTCAATAAATGGCTTTGCCCAGTGATTTTCCGTATCAGGGAAGCCAGTAAAAGAAGCTACCATAGTTTTATTGCTAGGCATATTGGGGGCTTAACCGCAATTTTAGCCGCACTATTATAGCAAGTGGCAAATTAATACCAAGTTGCGTTTACAGATAGTAAATTCACCGATGGGGAGATGGCCAGAGGTCGTGATGGCACGAAAGAACTATATTGATGCATGATCATGCATCAAAAGTGCCTAGATGAGACCGGATCAGTAATGAAGTGATCAGGGGTGATGGTAATAATGCGTGATTCAATAGTCTTCCGTGTCTTATCCCCTCATCCAGTCATCCCCTCATCCAGTCATCCCCTCATCCAGTCATCCCCTGCTTTGGTGAAGCCATACTTAAGCAATGTCAGGAGGTTGATTGTTAGAATCTGACTTGGGTGCTGACCGGATTTGCTGTAGTTGAGCTTGTATTAAATTTCGTAGGTCCTCTCGAGAGACCTCTGAACCAACCGCTAAATTACCAGGTGTATCAAAGAAAACAGTACTAGTGACGGTGTCGATTGCCAACATCTGAAACAAAATGTGAGTGACTGGCACCCCGCACGCCATAAGTTGAGGATCCCAATCAGAATGAAAATTGGCAGCATCTTGAACAGTCGGAAAAGCATAAATAACATTTTTCTCCAGGTCAGGGTTAGCACGATTACTCAGTGTAGTCAACACCCAACCTTGGTCAAGATTTTGGAGAATGTAATATTCCAGATGGTTTAGTTGTTCCGCCAGAAGTTTGAGTACTGGAGCGATCGCTTCAATCGATTGAGGCGTCGTTCCATCTTGTGGGGCATTATCAATCAAATTGTTAATTTGTTCGTCTAATTCCATAGGAGCTATAGGGTGAGGAATTTGGCTGCACATAGTCTAAACCTAAATCAAATTTGTCGAGAGTACGTGTATGTTAGGGTCGTTATTGAATGAAAATCATGATGAGGGAAGTCTGCCTGGGCGTGGAAGGACTATTTGAACTGCTGTATAACGAACTCCGGCAGTCCACTCGTGCTTCTAAGCAAAACTGCCAGGACGTAGCAAGACGTATCGCTGATGAAGTTAATCGTATTTGCAATGAAAGTAATCGGATTCAAAACTCTGGGGATGTGGACAGCTGGGCTCAAAACCTCGCTAACCATCGTCTCAAGCAAGTTTGTCATTACTACAAACTGGGGTCGCTCCAAGGAAGGGTAGAACTACAGAGTACTCTTAGTGCGATTATCTACCGCTACATTACACCCCATCAAACGCCGACCAGTTACCAGGCGCGGCTGAATATGATTGAAGATTTCTTACAGGGATTCTATGCCGAAGCCTTAAATGCCTTTCGGCGGGAAACCTCCCTGGAGGAAACCTATCGTCCCCGCAGCCTCCTGGAACTATCAGAATATATGGCGTTTACAGAGCGCTATGGTAAACGACGTATTCCTTTACCCGGTCGCCGTTCCCAACAGTTGGTCATTCTACGTGCTCAAACCTTTTCCCAACAGCAACCTCCAGAAACCTCTGTGGATATGGATACAGCAGCGGAAGGAGCAGCACAGGAGTCAGATGCGACTTGGAATGATGCGGCGATCCAGCAGGTGCGGGAAGCAATGGTGTTATCAGACTCTGAACCCCTAGACTCCAGCCTGCGGGAAACTGTAATCAAAGAATTATTTGCCTATCTCGAAGAACGCCAGCAACATGATTGTGCAAATTACTTTACTCTGCGGCTGAAAGACCTGCCAACCAGGGAAATTGAGGAGATTTTAGGCATCAATCCCAGACAGCGGGACTATTTACAACAACGGTTTAAGTATCATCTGATTCGGTTTGCTCTGTCTCACCGCTGGGAATTAGTACATCAGTGGCTGGGAGCAGATTTGGATCGAAATCTGGGGCTAACACCAAAAGAATGGCAACGATTTCAAGAAAAACTGAGCTCCCAACAGTCAGAATTACTTAAACTCAAACAACAAGGTTACTCCAATGAACAAATTTCTAAGACCTTGGGTTGTACACTAAACCAGGCACAGAAGCGATGGTTTAAGTTGCTCGAAATTGCCTGGGATATTCGTAATAGTTCAGTATCCGGATCCGGTAGATCTAAAGATGAATAGTGACATAGATAACAACATGGACGCTTTCTATAGCCGCTTAATGGCTTGGCTAAAAGAGTCCCGTCCCGCTGCTTCAATACCATCAAGCGGTCAAGTAAACGATACTGTACCTCTGGGTGAGACGACAGCAGCGGATTTTGACTTTGATGTATATCCCCTGGATTTATCAGAATCACTGGACTTGGAAAACTTGAACATTGTCCCTAATCACAATGGCGAAGCGGTTTTAGACCGCATGTGGGTGGATTCACTAGAATCGATCACCCATGATGACCTTACACTAGGCGGTGAAATCCGCCGCTACAACTTGGGAGAGATGTCAACCGTGCAAAATCGTTTCCAGACGCTATTGAAGCGCAAACTACAAGCTCAAATTGAACTTAACCCACCTCTGTTTCCTTGGGAGACAGAAATGTCAGACTATGAAACTGATATTGTTGACGCAATAGCAGAGTCTTGGGTTTCCGGAGTTAGGTTTTGGATGCCACAGTTGTCTAACTTGGCTTTACCAACTGCCATACCAGAAAACGTTTTATCTCAATTGCTAGAAGCCTGCTCTGAGGCAGTGTCTTCCCAGTATCAGCTAGGGGCTAAACTGGTTAGGGCAGTTCAAAAGCTGTTTCCGGACGAATTCTATGCCCTTAACTCCTGGAGTGGCACCATCTTGATGGGAAGTGCCCGTTCTACAGAACAACTACTGCCATCCCTACCTTACGAAGAAGCTAACAATGACCAAAAGATGGTCTTAGCTCTGTTAGCAGCTAAGGAAATTCTTACCACCCTGACCATTCCAGTTTCACCAAATCAAACTCCTGTGGAGCGCCAGTGGGAGACTAGTGCTGGTTTAGTGACTCTGCGAGCCGAATATCATCAAGAAGATGGTGTGTCTCAGCTACGGGTCAGCACTCGTTTGCCTAGAGGTGGTAGCTTAACTCTAGGTACACCTCAAGCCTCCGCAAAAGCAGAACGTACCTATCCAGGTTACCTGAGTGTAGAATCCTATGATTTACAACCGAATCAGATTTGTTCTATCGAGATTCGCTTCCATCATGGAGAACAGAAACCTTTGACCTTTGCAATCTGCCCGACAAATTAGTCAGAATACTTGCCGGTTAACAGGTGAATAGGTTAATAGGTTGCAGGTTAACAGGTTGCAGGTTGCAGCTTAACAGGTTAACAGGTTGCAGGTGAATAGGTGAATAGGTGAATAGGTGAATAGGTTGCAGGTGAATAGGTGAACAGGTTGCAGGTGAATAGGTGAACAGGTTGCAGGTGAATAGGTGAACAGGTTGCAGGTGAATAGGTGAACAGGTTGCAGGTTATAACCTTCAACATTCCAACCTTCAACATTCCAACCTTCAACATTCCAACCTTCAACATTCCAACCTTCAACATTCCAACCTTCAACATTCCAACCTTCAACATTCCAACCTTCAACATTCCAACCTTCAACATTCCAACAACATTCCAACCTTTAACATTCCAACCTTTAACATTCCAACCTTTAACATTCCAACCTTTAACATTCCAAGCTTGACATATAACCTATCACGCATCTACCATGGTGAGTCAGTTTTGGCAGCGTCTTGAGGCGAAGCCATTGCCTCCTACAGAGGAGTCGATTTCGTTAAGGGTGTTGGTACAGGCACTGGTAGTAGTAGGAATTGTGGCTGTTGATGTCGCCGCATCTACCTTCTGGAGTCTTTGGGCAGTACCCTTAAGTATTGTGGGAGCAACCTGGAGTTGGTATCGTCGTCGCCAACGTAACATTGCTCTGAAATTCTTGCTGGCATTGGGGATGTTGCTGGCATTGGGAGCCTTTTTGGGCAATGTATTCAGTCAGCTCAATGATACCCGCTTAGCTCTAGCTCAGTTGTTAGTTCAGCTGCAAATTCTCCATAGCTTTGACTTGCCGCGCCGCAAGGATTTGGGCTATTCGATGGTAATTGGGCTAATCCTGTTGGGGGTCGCTGGTACTGTGAGTCAGACTCTGGCGTTTGCCCCTCTGTTGTTAGTATTTTTAGCGATCGCATTACCGGTTCTTGTCCTGGATTACCAGTCACGCTTGGGTATATCTACGGAAAAAAAAGGTAAAAAATTATATTGGTTTAATCCACACTCCTCACCCATACCCCTAAAGCGTCTCATTTTATTCATCGGGGTAATTATGGCGCTAGGGTTAACGATTTTTGCTCTGATGCCTCGTTTCCCTGGTTATCAAATCCAGATGTATCCCGTCAGTGCTCCTGGGGAAATGGCAAACCGGAGATTTGATTCACAAAATAGGTTAATTGTTAACCCTGGCTATGTAAGTGAAGGGAAACAGCAAGGGGAAAATGGTAGTGGTGACTCTCAAAACGCTACGGGTTCTGGTGAGTTGGATGAGACATTTTACTATGGCTTTAATAGCAAGATTAACCAGAATCTGCGGGGAGAACTCAAACCTAAGGTAGTGATGCGGGTGCGTTCTCAAGCACCGGGATTTTGGCGAGTGCTAGCGTTTGACCACTACACGGGTCAGGGTTGGGAAATTTCTCGGGATAATCAAGTTCAGAAAATAACTCGACCAAGCTGGTCCTATCGCTTCCAACTCTTACCTGCCTTGATCACAGGTCAAACCAAAAAGGTAATTCAAACCTATACAGCTGTATCAGAATTGCCGAATCTGATTCCCGCTTTGGCCTATCCTAACGAATTGTTCTTTCCGTCGCGGGAAATAGGTATTGGAGCAGAAGGCAGTTTGCGATCGCCTTTAGGTTTAGTAGAAGGACTGACCTATACCGTAATATCAGAAGTTCCATTTCGCGATCGCACTAAGTTGCAGCAAGCTGGGGATAACTACCCCAAGTCGATTCAAAACTACTATTTGGATATTCCTGCTCAAATTGCTGTGAGGGTCAGGCAACGTACTGAAGAACTCCTAGCCACTTCAGAAAAACCTCTTACTTCTTCCTATGAAAAAGCCTTGTATCTAGCCCAGGCGGTTAAGCAGCGTTATCGCCTCCCCCAAGACCCCTCACAATTCCCTTTTTTAGAAGAAAATCAAGATTTGGTGGAAGCCTTTCTCTTCAAGTATCAAGGTGGTTATCCCGACCACTTTTCCACCACCCTCACGATTATGCTCCGTTCCATAGGCATCCCAGCCCGATTAGTGGCTGGATTTGGCACTGGCGAATTTAACCCCTTTACCGGGTTTTACATCGTCCGCAATACTGATGCCTATGCCATGACTGAGGTTTATTTCCCTCAATACGGTTGGTTTGCCTTTGACCCCATCCCAGGTCATGAATTGCTGCCCCCCTCCGTCGAGCAATATCAAACCTTTAGTGTCTTGCGGCAGTTTTGGCAGTGGGTAGCAGGTTGGCTCCCCTCACCAATCACTGGTTTACTGAGCAACCTATGGCATTTCACCATTGGTACCATTATCCGAATATTTGTTGGATTGTGGAAGATGGTATCTAGTGGTTGGTTAGGTATGTTGAGCGGCTTGATATTAGCGATCGCATTTGGTTTTCTGAGCTGGCTAGGTTGGCATCAGTGGAAAAACTGGCGCTATCGTTTCTGGTTGGCAACATTGCCACCAATGGAACAGATTTACCAGCAAATGATCAAGATTTTAGCAACCAAAGGGTATGTCAAACATCCGACTCAAACTCCCCTAGAGTACGCTAGCTGTATAAGTCAAGACCAGCCTCAAGCATCCGCTGAGGTCATTGAGCAGATTTCCCATGCTTATATCCGTTGGCGTTATGGAGGTCACAGACCTAATATTAAACAACTGCGGCGGCGACTGAAGCAGTTTAGCAAAAATAGGTTTAAGGTTTAAGGTTTAAGGTTGAATGTTGAATGTTAAAGGTTGCTTGAAGGTCAACAGTCAACGGTCAACACTAAACGGTTAATAAAAAGACTTTTGCTTTAATGGGGTTCATCTCAGTATTTATCTAATGACTGTTATTCTACCTGCTGTCGTTTCGGTCGGTTTAATTATCCTGATTGGATTTATTGCTGGTCGCACGTTATCTCTGGACAAGCAAACTCTTTCTCAGGTATCTCTTTATATTCTCGTACCAGCGTTGATAGCAGACAGCTTGTATCGCACAACACTGTCTACCGAAAGCACCACTGGTTTAGTTGCTGGTTTGATCATTACCGCTGTGTTGCTTTACCTACTGAGTTGGGGGTTAGGCAAACTGTTGAAATTACCAGCAGTTGTCCAAAAAAGCTTTATGGTTGCTGCTATTTTTCCCAATGCTGGAAACTTGGGGCTTCCTCTCAATTCCTTTGCCTTTGGTACACCGGGTTTAGAACGCGCTATAGTTTACATGATCACAGCTGCCTTGTTGATGTTTGCTATTTGTCCCGCTTTACTTAAAGGGGGTAGTATTAGTTCTGGAGTGCGCTTAACCCTAAAACTACCGCTACTCTGGGCAATGCTGGCAGGATTAACCTGGCGTTTATTGCGCTTAAAACTGCCTTTAGGGCTAGATAAGGGTATTCACCAGTTGGGTATGGCAGCAATCCCTATCGATTTAATTGTGTTGGGGATACAATTGTCCCGCACCCGTTTGGTAATAGGACGGTATGAGGTGCTTGCGACTAGCTTGCGTTTGTTGGTAGCTCCCCTAATTGCCCATACCGTTGGTCAAGCATTGGGACTGGAGGGATTAAATTTACAGGTGTTGGTGTTACAAAGTGCCATGCCTGTAGCAATTAGTACGGTAGTCTTGGTCACTGAGTTTGGGGGAGATGCTCCGGTAGTAGCACGGACAGTGGTTTTGTCTACCTTAGTGAGTTTCCTTTCTCTTCCCCTAGTTTTGTGGGCCACTACTTAGTTAGTATTTATCCATGAATAAGAGCTAAAGTAGAGAATTAACGGATATAGAATTGTAAAAGATTTAACAGGATCAGTAATTATCTGGATTACGAAAGCCAGGTTATTTTGTCATGGTTACATACAGAGATTATTTCTCTGACCATCTTTTTGAACTAGCGCTTTCAGCAATTCAAAGCAGTCATGAATACTCAACTTGCCAGTCCACCTGCTCAACACGACAGTTTAAATGTCCCTACTCGCCAAAGCTCATGTAAAGAAGGAGGTATTGTTACGGATGGAATTGGAGAAGATGGCAATATTACCACCTTCGCGATCGAGGAAGAAGGGGGTGCAAGCACAAAGCGCCTTGTCAGAAGAAGGGGGAGACCTGCTTGAAGCCTTGAGTAACAACCTAACTGCTATCGAACACAAACAACATCTCTCAGGTATTGACCTTAAACCATTACCAGTGAAAAGAATCTCAAGATTGGCACACTTGCCAATTTTTTAGTAATTATAAAGATTAGGGCATATAGCAATCCTATAGGATTGCTATAGTGAGAAATGTCGCCCTCAAGGGGTAAGCCATCTAGTGACAATTCCCTGGACCGATTAGCAGCGTTTTTCAGCATTTAGGCAATTTGTCAACAGAGTGCACTATATTTTCGGAGTAATATCAGGATGTATTTAACTATAAAATTTACCTGTGATCAGGGAAATATAACTTATAGTATACCAAAATTAATTTGGCTTAGAGTGTGTTTTAAAATACCAATTTATTACCAAACAAAGTATGATATTGACTTGATTAGCCACACTATTATCTAGTAAACCGAAACAAAAAAAGAACTTGGGTAATCAGCAGAACAGTATAAATACTAGTTCGTTTTGTTTGGCAATAGATGAATATTTTAATTTTGGGCAACCCTGAAGATACTCACGCTGCGCATATCAACTATGCTCTGACTAAGGCTGGAGGCAAGACAAACTATCTCGATACCTCTCTGTTTCCTACTAAATTACGCCTATCTTGGCAGCCACACACTAACGATGGAATTCTCACCCTATCCGATGGCTATCAATTACGTCTGAGAGATATTCGTAGCATCTTTTGGCGTAATTTTTCTGGAGTTCAAATTCCCCCAATCAAAAATCCATTACAGCATAGAGTTGCTTTTAATGATGCTATGAGTACCCTAAGAACGTTGATGCAAGGAACCTCAATTCACTGGGTTAACTCATGGCAAGCTTATGAATTTCATAAGGAAAAACCTCTACAATTGAGCAAAGCTCAACAAATGGGTGTAACGATTCCCCATACTCTAATTAGTAATGATCCAGACGCTATCATTAAGTTTACGAAGTCTTATGAGCAAGTAATTTTTAAGCCAGTCTATGGTGATGCTCATGTCCAGTTTTTAACAGAACAACATCTACAACCTGAACGACTAAACTTAGCCCTGCGGCTTTCTCCTGTTACTATACAGGAGTATATCCCTGGCACCAATATTCGCACCTATGTAATTGGGGACTCGATGTACTCGGCAGAAATTCGCTCCAAGTCTCTTGACTTTCGAGAAGATATCGATGCTCAATTGATTCCGGTCAGGCTGCCAAAGACCGTGCAACAGCAGTGTAAAGCTATCACTAGAGCGTTTTGGCTCCAGTGGACGGCGATTGACTGGCGTTTAAAGCCAAATGGTGAATACGTGTTTCTTGAAGCTAACCCCAGTCCGATGTTTTTACACTTTGAGCAACAAACTGGTTTCCCTATCACCCAAGAATTAGTTAATCTTCTGATCAGTGATATCAATTGAGTCCTGAGTCGGAAAGTGCAGAGTTCCGACTCCACAGTCAAAAGTTAACAGTTAACAGTTAACAGTTAACAGTCAAAAGTTAACAGTCAACAGTCAAAAGTTAACAGTCAACAGTCAACAGTCAACAGTCAACGGTTAACAACATTAGTCTTAGACTTACAAGCTAAGGTGTGAAAACCATTCATGACATGAACCGTTGGAGTATCGGGTGTGGGTATTGTGTACCAATCATTCTCCGATTCTTCCCGGCTGATTATACTACCCTGGGAATCGTATTGTTCAAAACGCGATGTACGTATGGAACGCTCAGGGCAATTAACTTGAACCGTGATAATGGCAGAATACACTCCTGGTTCGAGAGGATTACCAAATACTATCCTACTATCAAAGGAGTGGATGGGATTGCCCATTTCATCAGTGGTGGTGACCAAAGAATCGACATCAAAGTAGTGGATATTGCCTGTCTGAGCATTTGACATGACTCTGACCCAACGCCTTGGTTTTGTCTGAGCTATAGCAGTCTGAGATAGACAAGCGATCGCAGATAAGATTAACAGAAATTTACCCATAGAATTTACCAATAGTAGTATCAATTTATTTAGTATCAATTTAGTATCAACGGTGACAGCTCGGAAAGCTGCCACTGTGTTACACTTAATAGTAAAATCTAGCAGGATTTATTCAACTGTTTCCGAAGCAACCAGGCAAGCCCTATCACTCCTAAGGAAGCAGAAGACACTGGTTCTGGTACAGACTTAGATTCAGGCTTGTCTTGGGACTTAAGTGCTGCTAAGGTGGATTCCGCTAGGATCTGATGGCCAGCTGTCGTTGGGTGGAAGCTATCCCAGAATAAAAACTCGTCTGGATTAGCACAGGCAATCAACGTTGCTTGATCTAAGCACGTTTCCGTCACATTCGTGAAACCAAAGTCTCCAGGATTGGTCACAACCTGATTAAATAGGTCATATTCATCAAAGAATATCAGGTTAATGTCAGGTAATGATTGGCTCAAAACCTTAAGGGTGGAGTCCAACACAGAGTTATGCTGCTCGATCAAATCCGTGAGGCGAGTCGATAATGCACTACCTAGCCTCAGTGATTGAGGTATCTTTCCCAAATCCGGTAAGTTAAGCACTAGGAAATTGCGAGCACCAAAGTTATACAGGGAGTTCAGTGCTGTCTGTATATTCCCGACGACCTCAGTAGGATTAGGAGGTTCCACACTCTGGTAATCATTAGCACCTGACCACAGAATATAGAGGGCGTTGGGGTCAGCCATCTGATCAGATACGATTAGGTCATTGGTAAACCCTGGGACTTGGGTGAGTAATCCCGGTACAACCTCCCCGAACTGACCAATCCCAGCCAATCCGGTTCCAGCACCACCAAAAGCAAAGTTTACGCTTTGAGTAGTCGTCGCACCATTGAAGAAAAAACTCACCCGAGGGCCATCGGGAGTGATAGTGATTGGAGACAGTATCGGGGAATCCGGTAACAGCAACGACAAATCAGTAGATCGCTTCAGGTCTATGTCCAGAGCATCTGCTAGATAATCTACCCAGATCGGACCATTGCTAGAACGTCCCTGAAAGTAGGGTGGACTCTGGGGGATGATGGGAAGAGTGGGATTTAGCTGATTGCTTGCCTTACTGATATTGAACAAATTGCCAGTATCCGATAGGCTATCACCAAACACATAAAGATTAGTGAAATCTAAATCATATGCCCTAGCTTCAGAGGGCAACATTAAAGATAATAGAGAAAATCCGAAAGCCGTAATTGCGTTTTTCATTTTTGATTGTCTGTGATTGTGGGCAGGTTTCAATCGAAAACTAAAAACCTACAGAGATAGAGTACTGCTTTGGGTGACTCTCTTTATTAAGAGCTGGCAAAATTTTTGGGTTATAGTATAAATAAACAATAAAGTCTTACAATAAATTTAGTCAGGCTGGATATGGTATCATGTCCGGGAACATCGATAGTGTAAAGCGTGGGTAATTGATAATTGGTAATCGGGAATTGGTAAGTGTGATTACTACCAAGCTATTCCCTATTTACCCTTACCGATTACTAAAATAAACAACAAATAACACTACCGAAACAACCGGACACGATCTGACAGGTTAGTCGCTTTTTTAAAAAATACGGTTATGACATTTAGATACTCTACCAGTGGTGCTACATCAGTCATTTCCAGAAGAGTAGCTGAAAAATCTTCTACTTATTCTCCTAGCAAGAATGAACTCCATGATGTCCAGGAGCCGATTATCACTGCTCCCCTAGAAGTGCGCCGAATTATAGAGCGAGTCTTGCAGGCAGAAAAGGATAAACTCTATATGAAAACTCCCCGTAATATTAATGATGATATCCTGAGAATTGTCAAGGAAGAAGTTCAATGAAGCTGCTATCTATTCAGCTATTTAATTTTCGTCAGTTTTATGGTAAGACTCCCGTGATTGTGTTAGCCAGTGGCGAGCAAAACACTACGATTATTCATGGGAATAATGGTGCAGGTAAGACTACCATCCTGAATGCTTTTTCGTGGGTACTCTATGAAAAGTTTAGTGCTGCTTTTGCTTCAGAAGACCAACTGCTGAATAAGCGAGCTCTTGCTGAAGCTCAGTTCAATAAACCAGTAGACTGTTGGGTAGAAGTGGCATTTGAACATAATAATAAACGCTACCAAGTCAAACGTCTATGTCGTACTTACAAAACTGAGTTAGGAGTCGATCAAGGTAACACAGAATTGTATCTCCAAATCGCTGGAGATGATGGACGCTGGTTATTACCTCAACAACTACCCGAGGATATCATTGGTCAAATTTTACCAGCTAGTTTGCACCAATACTTCTTTTTTGATGGGGAACGAATTGAGCAACTGGTACGCTCCGATAAAAAGTCAGAAGTTGCGGAAGCAACCAAGACCTTGCTAGGGGTAGAAGTTTTAAATCGCTCCATTAAACATTTAAGGGAAGCGAAAAAAACCTTAGACTATGAATTGTCTTTAATTGGCGACTCTGAAACTAAGCAATTGCTTAAACAACAGCGAAAATCGGAAAAGAAGAGCCAGAGTCTAATCAAGCGTCAAAGGGAAATCAAGCAGGAGTTAGAGGAGCAAGATGAGCTAAAGAAGATAATTGGTCAACGGTTATTAGAACTCGGTGGCGCTCAGGAGTTACAACAACTGCGGGATGAACTAGAAGCTAGAGAAAAGTTAATTAGAGAACAGCTAAAACAAAGCCAAAATATCTTGAAACGAGCTATATCAACTCGTGGCTATACGGTGCTGCTCTCAGAGGTAAGCTCAACTTTTCAAGAGATTGTCAAAGACTTAATAACGGAAAGAGGGGAATTACCTGTTGGGATTAAGCGGCAATTTGTTGGGGATTTACTTAAACACAAGCGCTGTATCTGTGGTGTAGAATTAACTGAGGGAACTCATGCTCATCAGCAAGTAGCAGCCTGGATGGATAAAGCCGGAATGGCTGAAGTGGAAGAAACGGCAATAAGGATGGGTTCCCAGGTTGATGAAATTAACCAACAGGTGCCTGAGTTTTGGCAGGATGTTGACCAACAACAAGATACTATTGCTCAGGGAAGAACTGAGCTTTCTAGAATTGAGACCCAACTAGATGATATCAAGAAAAAGTTACGTAACTTTCCCGATGAGGATATCAGTCATCTCCAACAACAATTGGATGAGATAGATACTAGGATTCGGGAGCTAACCCTAGAGCAAGGAGGTAATCAACAACAAATTGAACAGTTGGATACAGACATTGACTTAAAGGATAAGCAGATTGCTAAGCACAAAATGAATGAAAGTAAGCAGGCGTTGATACAGCGACGGATTGCTGCTGCTCAAGATTCTATTGAACGGTTAATTGAAGTTAGGGAACGTTTAGAAACTCAGTTTCGGACTTCTTTGGAGAAGCGGGTCCAGGAGATATTTATCTCAATTTCCTTTACACCTTACATTCCTAAGTTGAGTGATAAGTATGAGTTAACCTTAGTAGAAAGTACTCTTGGGGAAGAAAACCTAGTTGCTGCGTCTACCGGAGAAAATCAGATTCTAAGTTTATCCTTTATCGGGGGAATTATTGACCGAGTTAGGGATTGGAGTCAAGAGCATTCTCTGATGGGACCTGATAGTAGTACTTTTCCTATTGTAATGGATTCTCCCTTTGGAAGCTTGGATGAAATCTATCGTCGGCGAATTGCTAATATCTTACCTAGACTGGCGAATCAATTAGTAGTTTTAGTGACTCAGACTCAGTGGCGAGGAGAAGTGGCTGATGAGATACTTTCTTTTCTTGGTAAAGAGTATGTGTTGACTTACAATTCTCCTAAGTCTGATTGTGAAGAAGATGTTATTGAGCTTGGTGGAAATCGTTATGATTTGGTAAGGCGTAGTGCAAATCAGTTTGAATATACTGAGATTGTTGAGGTAGATTATGAGTAACTATTCAGCATATGCTTAGATGGGCAAATTACCATAGTTTCAATACTCTCAATATCGAATGATTAAATTCTCCTGTTCCAGATTTATTTTAAGCTGTTCGCGTAGGATGAGCTTTTAGCTCACGGCTGACAGCTGACCACTGAATTCTTATGATAGTACCTCAAAGGATTGATAACAGCTACATATAGCGAGCTAAAGCCATGTCTTACAGTGAATTTACTCTAGATACACTCAAACATCAATTTAACCTATCGATTCAAGAACGAGTTAACTTATTTGAATCAGTTGAACCAGTTACTCCTAGTCCTTTATTGAAAGAGATTTTAGAAGAAAACCTACCTCTAGGATTGGAAATCGATACGGAAAAAGCGCGCTCTGAATTGATTGTTGCTCCTATTTTAGTGGAAATTCGCAAGCAATTTAACCGTCAAATCAGCCTTTTCTCTGGGACAGAGTTTACTATTGATAAAAGTAAAGGGCTAAACGGTAGGTGTGATTTTATCATTAGTCATTCTCCTGAACAGTTGGAGGTTACTGCTCCTATTGCTATTCTAGTTGAAGCCAAAAACGATAACCTTAAATCCGCTATCCCTCAGTGTATTGCTGAAATGGTTGCTGCTCAACTTTTTAATGATCACAAAAATAATCCTATTCCGTTTATCTATGGTGGAGTAACAACTGGCAGCCTCTGGAAATTTATAAAATTAGTAAAAAATTCGGTTTCTATTGAGTCAGAAGAACACTTTATTGGTAATTTAGAGGCTCTGCTCGGTATTATGTCACATATTATTAATAGCACTCGCCCTCAATCTGTTGCTGAAAGTTAGTGATAATTTTGGGATAGTGGCAAGAAAAGTCGGTAAGTAAATAGACACTACATCAAGGGTTAAGCAATAATATTATTGGTCTAATTCTTATTGTTATGATTATCGAAATAATTAAAATTTAGAATAACGTCGATAATTATGTATAATAAGGTTAATTGTTACAAGTAGTCAATATTATTGAAGTGACTAGGGTTGAGGCTTACCTTACTGCTTATGTTGAATAATCTAAGGGGTAAATTATGCTATAATAGTGTAAGTTTTAACATGATATGACGTAAAACAAAGAACATAAGCTGTTCGCGTAGCGTGTGTGTAGCACATAAGCTGACGACTAAATGCTTACGATAGCACTAGAGCCCCTACTCATTGCACAATAGAATAGTTATTTGCTCTTTCCCCTACTATGCCAATTGTCCTAACTGATACCAAAAACTTACTCTGTGACCTAATTGCTCAATATGGCTCCCGTGTCGATTACTTAGCTATTCGCTTAGAAGAAGCCGAAGGAACTAGCATTTTATTACGGGGTGACAAGATAGAAACCCTTAGTGAAGGTCTTTCTATCGGTGGACAAGTAAGAGCATGTTATAATGGAGGATGGGGTTTTTCGAGTTTTAACCAGCTTAGCGCTATTAAAGAACGAGTCGAAGACGCGATCGCAGCAGCTAGGATTGTGGGTAATCAAGAAACCACCCTTGCTCCCATTGAACCAAGACAGGATGTTTGTCAGTTACCCCTGACTGGTACAGACCCTAGACAAATTCCCTTGGCGCAGAAGAAAGCATTATGCGATCGCTACAATCAAATTCTCAGAAGTTATGACAATAGCATTGCTACTACTTCTGTCCGGTATGGGGATGTTAACCAGCGCATCATCATTGCTACTTCCGAAGGTACCTTGATAGAGCAATCTTGGGCAGATCTGGAAATGCGTTTTGCTGCTACTGCTCGTAATGGCGATAGTGTCCATACTGGTAGAGAAACCATTGGCTCTCGCCAAGGCTATGACGACCTGACCAATCTTGATCAACAAGTCCATGGAGCAGCTCAACGTGCTGTAGATGCTCTATCCTTACCACCTGTAACTGGTGGTAATTATACAGTAGTTATCGACCCCATCCTGACTGGTTTGTTTGTTCACGAAGCCTTTGGACACCTTTCTGAAGCCGACATGGCTTATGAAAATCCTGACTTACTAGAAGTGATGAGTATAGGGCGTCGTTTTGGCTCAAAGGAGTTGCAAATCTTTGATGGAGCTGCGACCCAAGGACACCGGGGTAGCTATTTCTACGATGATGAAGGCACTCCAGCCACTACCACTCAGTTGATTAAAGATGGTGTATTAGTTGGACGTCTTCACTCCCGTGAAACTGCTGGTAAGTTAGGCGAAACCCCTACTGGTAATGCTCGTTGTCTCAATTACCACTATCCCCCGATTGTTCGGATGACTAATACTTGGATAGGACCCGGAGCTACTCCAGTAGCCGACTTATTCGATGATATTACAGTAGGAGTCTATGCTCGAAATTGGCTAGGAGGTATGACTAATGGTGAAATGTTTACCTTTAGCGCTGGAGAAGCTTGGATGATTCGCAATGGTCAAATTGCTGAACCTGTGCGAGATGTCACTCTTTCTGGTAATGTGTTCAAGACCTTAGCTGATATTGAAGCTATTGGTGATGATTTCTATTGGGATGAATCCGGTGGCTGTGGTAAAGGTGGACAAAGCGGCTTAGCTGTAGGTTGTGCAGGACCAAGCTTAAGGATTCGGAATGTGGTAGTTGGTGGAGAAATTGAAGGTTGAAGGTTTGGAGGTTGAAGGTTGAAGGTTGAAGGTTGTCTGTCAGAATGAAGAATTTAGAATGAAGAATTTAGAATGAAGAATTTAGAATGAAGAATTTAGAATGTAAAATTTAGAATGTAAAATTTAGAATTTAGAATGAATTATACATTCTGGTTGTTCCGTACTTGTTATCCTAAATAAACAGTCTGTAGTCTGTAACAGGGAAAAGCGGCTCTGGAAATAACAGTGGTCAAAGGCCGTATTCAGAAAATTTTATCAGTTAAATAGCCTAATTTTCCCTGTAGATTAAGCTTTATGAGCTTTTTAACGGCAATTATAGCATAAAAGGTACTGAAGAGCCAAAATTCTAAATTCTAAATTCTAAATTCTAAATTCTAAATTCTAAATTCTAAATTCTAAATTCTAAATTCTAAATTCTAAATTCTAAATTCTAAAATGTTGAATAGCCTAATTTACCCTGTAGATTAAGCTTTCTGAGTTTTTTAACTGGAATTTTAGCATAAAAGCTACTGAAGAGCCAAAATTCTAAATTCTAAATTCTAAATTCTAAATTCTAAATTCAAAAATATCGAAGCCTATTCTCTGTGATTGTTATTTAATCCGGAATTCCCTACAACTGCGGCAACAGTAATGACTATGCAACGGTTGGTGATATCACCTGCACAGCGTCAAGACCAAGGGATTGTTTTAACTGATGCCCAACAGCATTATCTAATTAGAGTGTTGCGGCTGAGAAAGGGCGATCGCTTTATTGCTATGGATGGAGAGGGTGGCTGGTATGTTAGTGAGTTAGAAGGTGATTTGACTCAAGCTAAAATTGTCGCATCTGAGCACATTCAAACCGAATTGCCTAAACAGGTAACCTTGATGGCTGCGATGCCTAAAGGGAGTGGATTTGAGCAAATTTGTCTGATGGCAACGGAGTTGGGAGTGACTCGGATTGTGCCGTTGAAAAGCGATCGCACTTTACTCAATCCTAGTCCTCAAAAGCTCCAGAGGTGGCGGCGCATCACCCAAGAAGCAGCAGAGCAATCAGAACGGGAAGTTGTGCCGAAAATTCTTGAACCTGTTGACTTTTCCGATAGTCTTCATTTACCGGAAACCCGAGAAGCCTATCGCTATATTTGTGTAGCTCGGGGAAAGGCTCCCCATCTACTCAATTGCTTATTAGATTTACGATTAGGATTGGATACTGGTCAAACAGACCCTGCTCAACATCCTGGCATTGTCATTGCTACCGGACCGGAGGGTGGTTGGACAACTCAAGAGCTAGAACAAGCTACTGCTGCTGGATTTATAGCTGTTTCTCTAGGAAGTCGCATTCTTCGAGCTATCACTGCTCCTATTGTTAGCTTGTCTATAGTAGCAGCAGCGTCGGAGTCATCAGTTAAGACAAAAGGTGATAATTTTGCTTGAGCAATTGACAACATGATCCGCAACTGAGCCAATACACTGGGTTTGTCCATGATTCAATTCAATTACTATAGCGCTAGTTTAAGTGTGAAATTAAATCTAATCAATCCATACAACCCTTAACTCCTATAAAAGGGTAGCGCTAATAAAATTTTATCACCAAATTTTACAAAACTATAACGCTATATAAACTAACTAAAAAATAGCGCTAGATAATTTTTGACTTGACTAAATCGCTATTTAAAAAATAAATCCAATTACTTGATATATCCCTTAAGCCCTAAATAAGGTTAGCGTTATACTATAGCTTCCATAAATCCCACAAATAAATTAGCGCTATAGTAAAACCTTAATCCCAATCATCCCATATAGTCTTTACCACCCCTAAAAAGCTAGCGCTATTTAAATTGCCTGATTCACTTTGTAAAAATTTGTAAATATTTCCCACAACCAGAAATAATGTGCTATGCTAAGTATAGCGCTAATTAAAGGAGCAAAAAAAATGACAGTGGTCGGAACTACCCAAGCAGCTTTTCTTCTAGGGATTTGTGTCCAACGAGTCCGTCAACTTCTCAAAAATGGCAGAATTAAGGGCGCTCAAAAAGTTGGCAGATTTTGGCAAATTCCCCTATTTAATGGCTTGCCCAAGGTCAGTCCCGGTCGCCGTGGACCAAAGGGAACCTGGAGAAGAGGTTTCCAAAAGGTGGCCACTTACGTTCATGTCAACCAGAACGTCATTAGGCAAAATAAAAAGAACAACACCTACGAGCCTGTCCTAACCGTCAAACAAGGTAATCGCAACACCTACGGTCATTATGTAGAAATCAAAGGACCGTCTCGGTTGGTTTATCAGCCCAATTGTCCCAAGGATTGTGGAGCTACAGTGTGGCTGGAAGTTGATCCTTCTGTGGAAATTTTGACCAAACTTTTTGGCTAGTGGGACTTTACTATTTTTGGGTCTGTTTAGGGGAACTAGCGGTGAATCGTTCTCCCAATCTGGGGTGAGCGCTCATGTGAGTGTAAGATTTTGTCAAACTTTATTGGCGCTGATTGCTTTTAAGACCTTCAAAATTTCTGCCTTCTGCCTTAAAAAGATAAGCAAAGTACTTCACCCAATTAAAAACTGCTATACTATTTACTTATATAAGTATACCTGCGGCATGTAGGATAGAGTTTCATCAGCAATCTTGATCTATATAAAAATTTATTTGGGATAGAAAGAGAGACGCTTCTTCTATCAATAACTTGGGAACTGCTTATAAAGTTATTTTTTGTCGTTTTACCGAAAAGACTTTTAGACTGTGACAAGTAATTTTAATTCAAATAAAACCGTAGTTGTTGCTAAATCGGATAGGGCTGACTACACAACAATTGCGGATGCGATTAAAAATGCCCAACCTGAAACCAGAATTTTAGTAAAGCCAGGGATTTATAGAGAAAGTATTGTTATTGATAAATCTCTAGAAATTTTAGGAGATGGGAAAGTCTCCGATATTGTTATTGAGGGCACTAATCTGAACTGCATTCTGATGCAAACAGACTATGCAATAGTGCGAGGCTTAACTTTGCGAGAATGCAGTGTAGGTGTGTGTGTCCCCAAGGGAGAGTTAATTCTTGAAGATTGTGATCTGACCGCCTATGACTGTGGTATAGTTATTTGTGGTTCTAAAGCAAATCCCATTATTCATCGCTGCTGTATTCATGATGGGCAAGGTAACGGGATTCAGATTAAAGATAATGGTCAAGGAGTAATAGAAGACTGCGACATCTATGGCAATACTTATCTAGGAGTGCAGATCACTACAGGTAGCAATCCCATGCTCCGTAACTGTCGTATTTATGATGGTAAAGGAACCGGAATTTGGATTACAGACAATGGATTAGGAACCCTAGAAGACTGCGACATCTATGGCAATACTTATCCAGGAGTGTCTATTGATACAGGTAGCAATCCCATTATCCGTAACTGTCGTATTTATGATGGTAAAAGTTTCGGAATTTGGATTACAGACAATGGATTAGGAACCCTAGAAGACTGCGACATCTATGGCAATACTAGTCTAGGAGTGGGGATCACTACAGGTAGCAATCCCATTATCCGTAGCTGTCGTATTTATGATAGTAAAAGTTTCGGAATTTGGATTACAGACAATGGATTAGGAACCCTAGAAGACTGCGATATCTATGGCAATACTGATCCAGGAGTGCAGATCACTACAGGTAGCAATCCCACGCTCCGTAACTGTCGTATTTATGATGGTAAAGGATACGGAATTTGGATTAAAGACAATGGATTAGGAACCCTAGAAGACTGCGATATCTATGGCAATACTGATCCAGGAGTGCAGATCACTACAGGTAGCAATCCCACTATCCGTCACTGTCGTATTTATGATGGTAAACAAACCGGAATTTGGATTAAAGACAATGGATTAGGAACCCTAGAAGACTGCGACATCTATGGCAATACTTATCCAGGAGTGTTTATTGATACAGGTGGCAATCCCATGGTCCGTAACTGTCGTATTTATGATGGTAAACAAACCGGAATTTGGATTACAGACAATGGATTAGGAACCCTAGAAGACTGCGACATCTATGGCAATACTGCTCCAGGAGTGTGTATTGGTACAGGTAGCAATCCCACGGTCCGGCACTGTCGTATTTATGATGGTAAACAAACCGGAATTTGGATTACAGACAATGGATTAGGAACCCTAGAAGACTGCGATATCTATGGCAATACTGATCTAGGAGTGCAGATCACTACAGGTAGCAATCCCACTATCCGTAACTGTCGTATTTATGATGGTAAAGGAACCGGAATTTGGATTACAGACAATGGATTAGGAACTATAGAAGACTGCGACATCTATGGCAATAATTACGGAGGAGTTGATATCGATACAGGTAGCAATCCCATGATCCGTCGCTGTCGTATTTATGATGGTAAAGTAAACGGAATTTCGATTACACACAATGGATTAGGAACCCTAGAAGACTGCGACATCTATGGCAATACTGATCCAGGAGTGTATATCAATAAAGCTAGCAATCCCACGATCCATCGCTGTCGTATTTATGATGGTAAAAGTTTCGGAATTTTGATTATGGACAACGGATTAGGAACCCTAGAAGACTGCGATATTTATGGCAATACTGATCCAGGAGTGCAGATCACTACAGGTAGCAATCCCACGCTCCGTAACTGTCGTATTTATGATGGTAAAGGATACGGAATTTGGATTAAAGACAATGGATTAGGAACCCTAGAAGACTGCGATATCTATGGCAATACTGATCTAGGAGTGCAGATCACTACAGGTAGCAATCCCACGCTCCGTCACTGTCGTATTTATGATGGTAAACGAAGCGGAATTAGGATTAAAGACAATGGATTAGGAACCCTGGAAGACTGCGACATCTATGGCAATACTGCTCCAGGAGTGTTTATTGGTACAGGTAGCAATCCCACGGTCCGTCGCTGTCGTATTTATGATGGTAAACAAACCGGAATTTGGATTCAAGACAATGGATTAGGAACCCTAGAAGACTGCGACATCTATGGCAATACTGCTCCAGGAGTGTTTATTGATACAGGTGGCAATCCCATGGTCCGTAACTGTCGTATTTATGATGGTAAACAAACCGGAATTTGGATTACAGACAATGGATTAGGAACCCTAGAAGACTGCGACATCTATGGCAATACTGCTCCAGGAGTGTGTATTGGTACAGGTAGCAATCCCATTATCCGTAACTGTCGTATTTATGATGGTAAAAGTTTCGGAATTTTGATTATAGACAACGGATTAGGAACCCTGGAAGACTGCGACATTTATGGTAATTCTTATGAAGAAGTGGGGATCACTACAGGTAGCAATCCCACTATCCGTCGCTGTCGTATTTATGATGGTAAACAAAACGGAATTTGGATTACAGACAATGGATTAGGAACCCTAGAAGACTGCGATATCTATGGTAATACTGATCCAGGAGTGCAGATCACTACAGGTAGCCATCCCACGCTCCGTAACTGTCGTATTTATGATGGTAAAAGTTTCGGAATTTTGATTATAGACAACGGATTAGGAACCCTGGAAGACTGCGACATCTATGGTAATACTTATTCAGGAGTGTATATCAATGAAGCTAGCCATCCCACGCTCCGTCGCTGTCGTATTTATGATGGTAAACAAACCGGAATTTGGATTACAGACAATGGATTAGGAACCCTGGAAGACTGCGACATCTATGGTAATACTTATTCAGGAGTGTATATCAATGAAGCTAGCCATCCCACGCTCCGTCGCTGTCGTATTTATGATGGTAAACAAACCGGAATTTGGATTACAGACAATGGATTAGGAACCCTAGAAGACTGCAAAATTTATGGCAATAATAGTCTAGGCTTGGAAATTAATAATAATAGTAATCCTACTTTCCGTCGCTGTCGAATTGAAAACCATCCTTTTCCAGGAATTCAAATTGAAGAAGGATGTAATCCATTGTTTCGTCGCTGTATTCTTAGGAGTAATAGACCATTCTATTTAGGAATTGCTGGTATACTAAGTCTTTCTATTGCCCTACCTGTAGCTATAGCTAGGGGTTTGGTAATTACTCCTACTATAGCTGTAGCCTTAGCTGTGATTGGATTTGTATTTTACAAACTGCGTAAAAATAGGTTTAATAAACAATATATTATCGAAATAATATCTCTCACCCTAGTATTAGGCGCAAATTTAGGATTAACTTTTTTGCTAAGTTTTAATATTTATAGCTGTTTAGCTTCATTGGTAACGGGTTTGCTCTGGCAAAGTAGGCTTTTTAAGCCACTTTTTAAGCAATCTAAGTTAATATCTAAGTATCAGATTGATAGATTGCCTTAATTAAATTATTTTTACCTCAACTATGTCCTAAATTTTGAGGTATAATCAGTTTTAAAGACTGGGCAATTATCAATAAGCATAGGTTAATGACATGAGGTAAATTCGGATAACTTTTTCAGTCCAATTCGTTGACTGTCGGATATTTCAGCAATTTTTGATGATCGTGCCTACACACAAGAGGTGTTGATCTCGCTATCATTCACATTGGCAAGCTTAAGCTGTGGATAACTATAGCGCTAGTTAAGGCTTTAGCCCAATTAGTTTGCTATCGTAAATTTTAACAATTTGGGATGATCGCGATCGCTTTTAGCGGAAGCTGAGGCCGTAGGCCACGCTTTGCGAACGCTTCATCGCGTAGCGTGACTGCATTTCAATCGCACTAGCAATCACAATGCGCGACAGTTATCGGAAATTCCAGCAATTTTGGAGTCGGCGCGATCGCTTTTAGCGGAAGCTGAGGCCGTAGGCCACGCTTTGCGAACGCTTCATCGCTTAGCGTGACTGCATTTCAATCGCACTAGCAACAGCAACAAAGCCGTGAAAATCCTTTACTATCGTAAATTTTAACAATTTGGGATGATCGCGATCGCTTTTAGCGGAAGCTTCGCTTCATCGCGTTAGCTTGAGCAACGCGCGATAGTTATCAAAAATTACAACAATTTTGGATAATAGCGATCGCGCCTTGTTAATCAGCAAAGTGTGAAAATCCTTTACTGCCGGAAATTACAGCAATTTTGGATAATGTTGACTACCGCAAATTCCAGCAATTTGGGATAATAGCGATCGCGCTAGCAACAGCAACAAAGTGTGAAAATCCTTTACTGTTGGACATTTCAGCAATTTTGGCTAATCACGATAGTGCTAGCAACAGCAACTTCGATGAAAATCCTTGACTGCCGGAAATTACAGCAATTTTGGATAATGTTGACTACCGCAAATTCCAGCAATTTGGGATAATAGCGATCACGCTAGCAACAGCAACAAAGTGTAAAAATCCTTTACTGTTGGACATTTCAGCAATTTTGGCTAATGTTGACTGTTGGAAATTCCAGCAATTTGGGATAATAGCGATCGCGCCTTGTTAATCAACAAAGGGTGAAAATCCTTTACTATCGTAAATTCTAGCAATTTTCGATAATCTTGACTGTCGCAAATTTCAGCAATTTCGGATCATCACGATAGCGCTAGCTTAATTAACTTCAGTCGAATTCATTCACTGTTGGAAATTTCAGCAATTTTCGATAAGCGTGCGATGCTAGCTATTAGCATCCTATTCCTAAACTATAGCGCTAATAAAAATTGCTCAGATTAGGCGGGGGTTAACTATAGCGCTAGTTTAATGAGTTTCAGCCCAATTGATTCACTGTTGGAAATTGCAGCAATTTTGGATATGACTGGATGTTATTTATCAGCCACTTTGGAGCAGCATTACCTGTAGCAATGGTTAACCTAATTTAACATAATTAACCTAATTTAACAAAAATTTATATCAATAGCTGCCACCTATAGGTGTATAATAGCATAAATTATTATTTCCACAGAGAATAACAGCCTCAAGCCATTATCAATCAAACTGAACAGCTGTCAGTAGGTTAATCAAAATTAGATTAATCAAAATTAGGTTAATTGATGGCAAGAGATTGATTAACCTTAAGTGCAGTAAAAACACTCGACCCAGGAGCAGGAGAAATCTAAGCTATGACATTAGATGTCTTAAAACGCTATAACACTCAGTTAGGTTTAGCGCTATGCTTAGCCATTAGTGGAGCGTACGCATTTTCAGTAAAGCAAGCTAATGCTCAGATTACTCCTGATACTACGTTACCGACCGCCGAAAGGTCTTTGTTTGACCAAAGGTCGGGTCAAGTAAATGGAGAAATTGTTGATCTAATTAAAGGAGGAGCAATCCGGGATATCAATTTGTTCCACAGTTTCCTAGAGTTTAATGTCTCAGAGGGGCAAAGGGTTTATTTTGCTAATCCAGCTGGGATTGAAAATATTATTTCTCGGGTAACTGGTGCGAATCCTTCTAATATTCTTGGCACCTTGGGTGTCAATGGTGGAGCAAATTTGTTCTTGATTAATCCCAAGGGGATTTTGTTTGGGGAGAATGCCAAGCTTGATGTATCCGGTTCTTTTGTAGGCACTACTGCTGATGGGATTGGGTTTGGTAATCAAGGAGTGTTTAGTGCTTCTAATCCAGAGCCGCCTTCGCCATTGCTGACGGTTAATCCTAATGTGTTCTTCTTTAATCAAATTCCCAGTAATATTACTAGTCAAGCTAAGTTGGAGAAGCTGGCGGTTGATAACCTGTTGTTACTCGGTGGTGATGTTGAGGTTATCGAAGATAGTAAGATATCGACTAATCTTCGAGCCACGATCAACCGATATCCAGCCAATGCACATTATGGGCAATTTTTTCTTGCGCTTACCCTGGACATGATATGATTTGACATCATAGTATTTAAAAAAAAACTTTAGCTGTCCGGCAAAAGAAGCCCCACACCTAATGCGTAGCATAGGTGTGGGATGAATTTTGCACAGGGTATTATAAAATTGCTATAATATATGTACTGATAAACAAAGCCGTTCGCGTAGCGTGGCCTACGGCCTTAAATGCTGGTTTGTCAGCCACTTACGTGCCTAAAAAATAGAACTTATTGTATTGTTCCGGTGGGTCGGGGCATCCCGTGTCGTTAATAAAGTAACCCGTGTATCCGAACGCGCCCCGCGTCGGCGAAAGCCGATAGTGATGGCTGGAGTTGGTAAGAAGCCCACACTGTAATCTTCGATGAGCGTGTGGGAGTATGTCACTGACTTAATAAATCTCAAAAAAGTTAAAGGTTAAAAGGGAAAGGTAAGCATATGCGCTACGCGCACACTACTTGAGGTGCGGTCAGCTATCAGCCAACGGCTGACCGCTTATGGCTGATAGCTGAATGCTTACTAAAATTGTTCTTAGAGTACCTCAGTCATCAACCCACTGCAATTGCAACAGCTGCTCCAACAAACCAAGTAACCGATCCTGGTCAATGGGTTTCGGTAGAAAACCTTCACAGCCCAGCATCTGACTCTGTTTCTGAACTATTTCAAAAGTACGGGCTGAAAGGGCAATGATCGGCACATTTTTCAGATCAGGTATTTCCCGCATTTCTGGCACCATGGTAAAAGCAGTTTTGACGGGCATGAATAAATCAGTCAAAATCAGATCGGGTCGGATCGCTATGGCGACATCCAATCCCTGCTGACCATTTTCTGCGGTTACCACTTCAAAGCCTAAGGGTTCAAGCATGTTGAGTAATACCAACCGATTTTCTTTGTTATCATCCACCACTAGCAGTTTGCGTCGTTTTCCGTGGTAACCCATCACAAGACCTGCAATATTCCGTTTTGCTTCGGTAACTTTAACCACAGGTAAGGCAACATCAAACCAAAACATTGACCCCTTAATTAACTCACTTTTAACGTTTAGTTGGCTTCCCATAAATTCCACCAACTGCCGAGATATGGCTAAGCCTAAGCCGGTTCCAGCTGCCCGATATTTGCTATCCCCCGTTTGTTCAAAGGGTTGGAAGATAGTCTCTAATTGTTGAGGGCTAATTCCTATCCCGGTATCAATCACCTCGAAGCGAATCGTCCGATGTTGGATTTGGGAATCTTTCCCCTGATCAAGGGAGGTAGGGTTTTGGTCTTCAATCACTCCAACGTTGAACGTTACATTGCCTTGGTCGGTAAATTTTACTGCATTGTCTAACAAGTTGATCAGTACCTGTCGGAGCCGTTTCTCGTCTGCCTTAACACCAGTCGGTAAGTTAGTGTTTTGTTCAAATCTCAACACAATATTTTTTTCACTAGCTCGCATGCGGATGATTCCAACAACTTCCTCTAAGAAGGTTAGTAAATTAAATTCTGTGGGATACAGTGCCATTTTGCCAGCTTCGATTTTAGATAAGTCTAAGATATCGTTGATCAAAGTCAAGAGATGGCTACCGCTTTTCTGAATGATTTTTAAGCCTTCGAGTTGCTTGGCGGTTAAATTTCGTTCACCTTTGGAGGCGGCTAAAGCCGCATCACGTTGGAGAATTTGAGCATATCCTAGAATACCGTTGAGGGGAGTACGGAGTTCATGACTCATGTTAGCTAGGAATTCACTCTTGGCTTGGTTAGCTACTTCTGCTTTTTCTTTAGCGTCTTGGAGATAGGCATTTTGTTCAGCGAGGGTTTTTGTCAAAAAATATAGTTTTAAATGGAGCCTGACTCTAGCTAATACCTCTTCTTGTTCAAAGGGTTTTGGGATATAGTCTACTGCACCTAACGATAATCCTTTTATCTTATGGTTTATATCAGCAAACGCGGTCATGAAAATTATGGGAATATCTTTAGATATTGGATTATTTTTGAGTTTTTTGCAGGTTTCAAATCCATCAATAACGGGCATATTTACATCTAACAATATGAGATCAGGGGGTTCATACTCTACTTGTTCAATAGTTCCTTCACCATCCATTTCCACTCTGACTTGAAACCCAGCACTTTCCAAAGTTTTGTAGAGAAATGATAAATTATTGGGATTATCATCAACGATTAAAATTGTTCCAGTGTTTGGTGATTGGTTCATTTTCACTTATTGATATATTTCCTAATCGCCAAGGTATGATAGCAAGTCCGGAGGTGCGCTTGACCTTGGCGAATTTAATTCGCCAAGGTCAAGCGCACCTCTTAATCACTTCCTATTCAGGGAAATTGTGACTTGTTACTTATTACTCGTTACTTGTTACTTGTTACTTATTACTCGTTACTTGTTACTTGTTATTGTGTAGTGCAAGCATCTTGTTAGCTGACTATAGGCTAGTCAGCGAGACGCTCACACTCCAGTTACACATTTCGGATGTTCCGAGATCAGTGTTCCACCGGAAATGATCTGACTTGGCTTAATAATCTCTTGAAGCTGATCCTCGAAGACAGGGAATAGGATTTTCCGTTGACGGCTGAGTGTATTCAGTCAACCGTTAACAGTTAACCGTCAACACTACCGATTGCTGATTAGCTCGCCGAAAGTCGAGATCAACTAGTGTATTGATTCAGTCATGGGATAAGCTGAAATCATCCCCCCTTTGTCTAGGCTTTTGTCTAGACTTTTCTCTACGCTTATGGTTACCTCCTCTTGGTCGTCAATTCTCTATATGTATACTTCCCCTTCTGTAACTCATAAGTAACACCACAAAATTGAACTGAAGCAATTTTCGGCTCTTGAGTTATGCCAAATGGTTTGAATCCTGAAAACAGCTCTAGCAACACCATGCAAGATATCAAATCTATTTCCCTAGCAATTTTACTATTGGCTTCCGTTGTATATCTGCCAAGCTGCAACCTTACTGGGGCTAAGAACAACTCCAACTCAACTAGTAGCTCTCCTACTAAAGTTTTAGATCAAACCCCTGATGCTCGTCTGGTGGAGGAATTGACAACTAGCTATCTCAACAAAACCCCAGCTAGGGGAGTTGCGACTCAGCTAACCGTTGAACAAGCCCAGGCTTTGCAAGACCAATTTGTACAACAGTTGAGCTCTAGTTTAGGAAACGTTGTAGGTTACAAAGCTGGACTGACTAATCCTGCTGCTCAAGAGCGCTTCAAAGTCTCTGAACCCATACGAGGTGTACTTCTCGAAAAGATGTTGCTCAACAGTGGAGCGGTTGTCTCTGCCAACTTCGGTGCTCGACCTGTATATGAAGGAGACTTAATCGTTAGAGTTGGTAGCGAAGAGATTAATAGTGCTACTACCCCTAGGGAAGCTTTAGCTGCTCTTGATGCCGTCATTCCCTTCATGGAACTACCAGATTTAGTTTATGACCCAAAAGTGAATCTTGATGGGCCTGCTTTGGTAGCCATTAATGTCGGTGCTCGCTTGGGAGTTTTAGGAACACCGATTCCTTTATCTGCTACCCCTGATTGGGAAGAACGATTAAAAAATATAAAGATTGTAATTGTAGATAAGGCTGGCAATGAGTTAGCTGTTGGTAAAAGTAGTGCTTTATTAGGAAATCCGTTACAGGTAGTACTTTGGTTAAAAGATTCTTTGAAGGCATCAGGTAAAGTTTTGAAGAAAGGCGATTTACTGTCTTTAGGCTCCATGACTCCCCTAGTTCCTGTTAAATCTGGTACTACTATTCGTGCTCAATATATTGGATTATATCCCAAAGAAAAGGTAGAAATATCCGTTAGTTTTGAGTAATATCATGTCGGGTATAATAAAGGGAATAGGGAGTCGGGAGTCGGGAGTCGGGAGTTGGGAGGTAAGCATTCAGCTATCAGCATTAAGCTATCAGTTAATGCGCTACGCCCACGCTGCGCGAACAGCTTTTGACTAAAACAGGTAAGTATTAGTTTAATCTATTTTATGTCAGCTGTTCCCATAGCGAAGGAGGTTTATTTTAAGCTGACGGCTGACAGCTGACGGCTGAATGCTTACTGATTAATTAAGCGGATTTACTATTATCTGATCAGTTTCCGAAACTGGGAGATTTGCCGTAACCATAGCCAACCTAAGACGCTGCCAATGGCATAATAGAGGAAATCCCACCATACAAAGGTAGTTCCTAAGATGAATTTACCGATTAAGGAAGCACGAATCGGGGCTAAGAGAGGGGTTTGCCAAAGTTGTAATAATTCTAGGGCACAGGTAATGCTAAAAACTACTAAGGTAATTCTGGTTATTGCTTGGCGATTGGGGATAATAAAAAATATCAATAAACACCAAAAAATCTCATATAAAATAGCACCAGAGTAGTCATGAACCCATTTTTCTCCAAGACCAGAGTAATACTTGGAAAGAATCCCTAATGGTGTGATAATCAATAGGGATAGGATAATGAGCCAGCGTTGATGAGTAATTTTTAATAGTTTAGTCATTAACGGATTAGACAAATGAATTGAGTGCTGAGGGCGTCAGTAGGTCAGTTGTGAGTTGCGGCAGGAAACGGGCAAGATGCCCATTCCACGCCTGATGCCCGTTCCACGCCTGATGCCTGTACCTCAGTTATGAGTTGTGAGTTATGAGTTGTGAGTTATGAGTTGTGAGTTATGCCAAATCCCTTACATCGATGGGGAAAACCAATAACTTTGCTGCTGTTGTGGTTAGCTGTACAGTTAGTCATCAAGCAAGGGGTGATGGCGACACCGGCAGCAGTTGAAGTAGTTGAGGAACCGAAATCCTTTGGAGACAAGATTTGTCCTGCTGACTTAACTACAGCCATTGATGCCATAATCAGTCGTCCCGAATTTATGCGATCGCGTTGGGGTATTTTGATTCAACCCTTAGCCGACTCAGCTCCCCTCTACAGTCTTGAATCAGAACGTTTCTTTATTCCAGCATCCAATATCAAACTCATTACCACAGCAGCAGCGTTACGTCAACTAGGTCAGCAATACCGGATTCGCACACCGGTTTATGGTACTGGCACTAGCCCCTATTTGACTTCCTTACGGATTGTGGGACAAGCAGACCCAAGCTTAACCAATACCCAGTTAACAGATGTGGCACAACAACTAAAGGGTCAAGGGGTGACGTGGGTGCAACAGTTAATTGTAGAAGATGGCTATACTCCCTATGGTATTATCAATCCAACCTGGGAGTGGAGCGATAGTTATCTATACTATGGCGCTTCAGTTAATCGACTTATTCTCAATCAAAATACTGTTGGACTAACCCTATTTCCCCAACAGCCTGGTAAACCATTGCGCGTTAGTTGGAGTGATTCCATAGCGGCTAGACAGTGGCGTGTGGATAATCGTGCTGTTACCGGTAAGGCCGGAATACCATACTCAGTAGAAATAATGGGAGTTTTAGGTGAGCCGGTGTTAGTGATTAACGGTCAACTGGCGGCAGATGCTGCACCAGACTTCTGGGGGTTAGCAGTTCGCGACCCAGCCCATTATTTCCTAGAGTCCTTCCGCCGTATCCTGGAAGCTGAGGGAATTGGTGTGATTAAGGCATTGGTAAAAGACAGTTCAGCTGAGATGGTCAGATCATCAGATCAGGGGATGGGAAGAGAGGTTAATAATATATTTCTTTCTAATGTTAATAATACAGAAATAACCAATACACAAACAACCAGAGAGTTAGCAGCAGTAGAATCTCTTCCGTTAGCGCTATTGTTAAAGGAAATCAATCAGCACAGTAATAATTTGTATGCTGAGGCATTATTGCACCAACTGGAAACAGAGGTAGGGAGTGAGTCTAGCCCTAAGTTGGGTCTGGTCGCGGTTCAACAGAGCTTAACGGAGTTAGGGGTTGACCCAAAAAGCTATAGCCTGGCTGATGGGTCTGGGCTATCTCGCCATAATTTAGCTAGTCCGTTTGCGATCGCACAAACTCTGAGACTGATGGCACAAACCCCATTAGCTCAGGTTTATCGAGAATCCTTGGCTACGGCTGAGGTTAGTGGAACTTTACGCGATCGCTTTCGTGATACCGCAGCTCTTGGTAAGCTCCAGGCCAAGACTGGTACATTAAGTGGTGTCTCAGCCTTATCCGGCTATCTTGATATTCCTGACTATAAAACTTTGGTATTTAGTATTCTGGTAAATCAATCTGACCAATCTGCTGCTACACTCCTTCGTGCTATTGATGAAATTGTTCTATTATTGACTCGCCTGGGTTATTGCTGAGTGTTGAGTAACGAAACTACCTCACCCAATTGAGAAATATTATAATTATGAAACCCCTGGAAATTCCCCCAGACCTTAGACCCGAGACCCTAAATCAGGGTTCAACCAAGTCTCCAATTCAAATCTGTATCACATTAGGGACTCGTCCGGAGGCAATTAAGTTAGCTCCAGTGATTCTTGAGTTCCAACGCTCTGGGAAATTTAAGACTCAGGTGGTGTTAACGGGTCAGCATCGGGAAATGGTAGACCAGGTAATGCAGATGTTTGAGCTGAGGGCGGATCGGGATTTAGAAATTATGCAGCCCAAGCAAACTCTGACCGATATTACTTGTTTGAGTTTACGGGGGTTAGAGGAGTTATTTCAGGAATTGCAGCCCCAGTTGGTAGTTGTGCAGGGGGATACAACTACGGCCTTTGCTGCGGCCTTGGCAGCGTTTTACCAACGTATCCCGGTGGGTCATGTGGAGGCAGGATTGCGCACCAATGATTTGTTTAATCCCTATCCAGAGGAAGCGAATCGACGGCTGATTTCTCAGATTACTCAATTACATTTTGCCCCCACTCCCCTAGCAGTAGAGCATTTGCAGGGGTCTGGGGTGACTGGCGCAATTCATAAAACTGGGAATACAGTGATTGATGCCCTGTTGATGGTGGCTGAACGGGAACCAGTGTGTGAGGTTCCGGGTTTAGATTGGGAAGGATACCGGACGATTTTGGCAACGGTACACCGTCGGGAAAACTGGGGGAAACCACTGGAAGATATAGCCCAGGGGTTCCTCCAGATTTTAGATAAGTTCCCAGATACAGCATTATTGTTACCTCTCCATCGTAATCCTACGGTCAGGGAACCCCTAAGGGCAATGTTAGGTGACCATGAGCGGGTATTTTTAACAGAACCGCTGGATTATGTGGAATTGGTAGCAGCGATGCAACGGTGTTATTTAGTGATGACTGATTCTGGCGGATTGCAGGAGGAAGCACCGAGTTTGGGTAAGCCAGTGCTGGTGTTGCGTAAGACCACGGAACGACCGGAAGCGATCGCAGCTGGGACTGGGAAGTTGGTAGGGACTAACCCAGAGCAGATGGTGGGGGCGGCAAGTTTGTTGTTGAGTGATTCAGTAGCTTATCAGGGGATGGCAAATGCCATTAATCCCTTTGGGGATGGTCGTGCGGCGGAGCGTATAGTAAAGATTGTGGAGGATTATTTTGGGTAAGCATTCAGCTATCAGATATCAGCTATCAGCCAAAGGCCAAGGTCTATGGCCACACGAAGCGAATGGGCACACTCATTGAGGTACTTATGCGCTATGGGCACGCTACTGTTGGCGCAGCGTGCGCGTAGCGCAATCGGTGGTTTTGAATAAAATAAGCTGAGTGCTGAGTGCTGTTCGCGCAGCGTGCGCGTAGCGCATATGCTTACTAATTTGGTTGTAATCCCCGTTATTGGGCAATAACCGGTTTGTCTGCATATTAGCTTCCCGGTTAGCCGAATTTTAGATAGCTTTGCCCTGTCAGGATGACAACCCAAGTGAGTCTATTCAAGTGAGTCTATTAAGGAGAGCGGAACATCAGAATTTTTTTTGCCCCCTAGGGCAAAGTAATAGAGCTTTTCACCTTCGAGGGAGAACCGATGCCGATACCTTTTCAGATGATAAAGATCCAAAAATTCCGAGAAGATCAGTTTCCGAATCAGCTGTGAAAATCCAGAATCATCACTTGAATCAAGGAAGGTTTCTTTGATATTAAAGGCAACCCAGGCATTTTCGCTAATTACATTGAAGGCTTCCAAGAAAGCCTTTGCTGGTATGTCACCGAACCCAAGTGCTGCTACTGAAACCAGGCAGTTAGGTGACCAAGAATTGAGTTCATCACGATCTTTATCACTGAGATTGCAGAAATCCATCACATAGAATTCATCGTAGATTCCAGGCCGATCTCGCTCAGTAGCAGCCTGGGCTTCGGGAATAATATCAACTCCGATGAGCCGTGATACTCCGTGTTGTTTCAGCTTTTCACCAACTATCCCGTTTCCTGCCCCAAGATCAATTACCCGAAGCTCGTTGAGGCTCTGGTCCCCTTGAGAGACGGCAGACTGCAGGATATCCACTACAATTGATGGAGACTGGCACTTCAGACGCTCATATACAACCTGCTCGTATAATTCAGGAACGTCGAATATCCGGTCATAGTCATGTAGACGGATCTTCTCCCTGGATTCTCCATTAACAAGGTAAAAATAGACCTCATCTTGGCCAAGCTCTCGAACATTTGTAGGTGGAAATTGGATTTTATGCTTCTTCATAACTTTCATGATTCCTTTCAGTTTGAACCCAGATAAAAACGAATTGTGAATGGTGGAGAATCCTAACAGCCAACGTCAGGAGCGCAAGACCAACTCAGGGCTTACCCAAAGACTCTAGATATAGAGTTTAGTTAACTTGCTTATCCGGACTTACTATGCCAAAATGCTACTTAAAACAACTGCCAAGATAGTTATACCTAGATTTTAAACTTCCCCATAGTAAATAAAAGGTTAATAGGGTGAGACCCCGCATTTTCCAAAGGAGCGCTAGGGAGCGCACACAAAAATACTGTCCAAAATTTCCTAACAATAGTTTTGGACATCCTAGGAAGGAATTTAACCTATTTAACCTATATTTAACCTATATTTAACCTAATAGGTGGTAAGCAAGAGCCCCTATTATTAATTACCTCAATTCATCCCTTCCAACAAAGTTTGTACTTTACCATCCGGGTGTAGCAGCACCCGAATTTTTGGTATACCTTCCCCTTCTAAAGGGGAAACAAAGGATTCACCGATCAGAGGTATGGGGGCGTTATCTATATAGGTTTTGGCTGCTTGCCCAAGGGGAATTATACGTCGGATTGTACCATTATTATTTAACCACAAACTATAGTTCAAGGTTTTCTGTAGCCCTTCGGGAGGTTGCCAGCGCTCCTGGAAATATCGTCTAGCTTCTGCTACCTGAGAAATCTTATCCAACAGGGTATTTTGAGATATCTGATTCGCAACGGTAGGCTCGGATGGTTTTAAGGAATCAGAAACAGGGCTACTCGGGAGATTCAGTCCAGGCACAGCTTGATCGATAACAGGGCTACTCCCGACATTTAGTCCAGGCACAGCTTGATCGATAACAGGGCTACTCCCGACATTTAGTCCAGGCACAGCTTGATCGATAATTCTAGAGGTAGAAGAACCTCTCTGGAGACTGGACACATTCTGTTGAGGAGCAGGGATGGCTTGAACCGCCACATTAGTAGTATAAGACCTAGAAGAAGTAGAAGTAGAAGTAATAGAAGTAGAAGAAATAGAAGACTCGGCCTCAGGGATTACCACTGTTTCTGTGGGGATCGATAGACTTTCTCTAGAGGAATCCTGAGTTGCCACGTCAGTAGGAGAGGGCGCTGGTTTAATCACTGGCAATTCTGACACAGTTTGTACTACAGCGATGGGACTGGGTGGAGTTGGTTTGGGTTGGGTATTTGCATCAGCAGTAGGTACATTGGTTTTACTAGCCTCAGAAACAGGTGCATCACCGTTACTAGCCCCAGGAGCAGCAGCAGGACTAACAGCAGAACTAGCTACAGGACTAGTAACAGAACTAGCTACAGGACTAACACCAGAACTAGTAGCACTCAGTTTAGGAGAGTCTGGTGTCCTAGCTGGAGCAGGAACAATCTTGAGCATCGGACGTGAATTCGGGCGTGAGGCTATTGCTGGCGCAGTGCGTACTGGTGCTGGAGAGGGTCGCTTAACGGGAGGCGGTGGCGGAGTGCGTACTGGTGGAGAGGGTGGCTTTACAGGAGGCGGTGGCGGTAACTTGGTTCCTGGGGACAGACGGGGTGGCACCGACGGAGTTGGGATGGGAGTGCTCGGTGCTGGGGGAACCTGGGAGATGGCTCGCTTTTTCCCAATCTTGCTGGAGTCTAATGCTGTTGTTTGTGATTGTGCTGTTGTTAGTGTTTTCGCTTGCTCAACAGGCTGAGGTTTATCAAGCAACTTAATCACTGCTGCTGTTACACCCACTGCCAACAGCATCGATGCTGCTGTACGCATCCAACCGGATGATTCTGGTTTCCAACTAGGCTGATTGAGTTTTGGTAGGGATACTACTTCAGCCGCATATTCATCCAAAGCGGTGGCTAGATCAAACAGCTGTGTAGCACTTAAATCAACTACTGACCCAGATTCTTCATTAGCCAGCTTACCTAGAAACAGGCTATGGCTCAGTAACCCTTTCGATTGCAGATGGATTTCCTGAGTTGGAACTGCTGTGGCATTTTCTTCCTGAGGGGTTGGAAGAGTTAGGAGAGTTAAGGGAGTAACCTCAGCCGATCGCGTAGCGTGGCCTACGGCCTTAGAGTTTCCAGAGGCAACCAGTTGCTTTGGGGACGGCTCAAGGAAGTGCTGAACATAGCCATCTACCGCTTCATACAACACATCTAAATCTTCTGCGTTGCCTCGTAAGGTTACCTGTTGTTCTTCTGGCTTGCGGGGGTCATCAAAACGCAACTCAAACCGCAACTTCTTCACCACAGATTGCCCCACCCAGCGGGATAAGGGTGAGCGGTTTGCCCAAATTGATAGGGTACAGGTAGGAGGAGTGTAACGTCGCAGGACTATGTTGGTCATTGGTGATTATGTATTAGTCATTGGTTAATTGTTAATTGTTAATTGTTAATCGTTAATCGTTAATTGTTGATTTCTATAGCATTTACAAATAGATCATAAAACCAAATGCTGATTTATCATAACACCAAAAAACATCGGATAGTCTTAATTCAATAGCGAGTGGGCGAACCCCCCTCAGGTCGGCGCTGCATCGATATTTTATACTGTTCCCTGTTCCGAAGTCCCCTGTTCCGAAGTTCCCATTAATCCTAGTTTTACATCTCAAATAAAAATGCTATATTTTCCTGCATACAATTCTTAAGATACTTTACCTAATAAGGCTAACCATAAACGCTGATGACCTTTGGAACCACTATAGAAGAGTAAATTGATTAATAGTTTAAGAGCCAGTTGCTTTAGGTTATCAGTTGATACCTTTTCTTCTTGGGCCATCCGCTCTCGATAAGTGTTGTTAAAGTTATCTAAATAATCTCCTAATAAAGCAGCACGATGAGGTTCACTGTTTTGTTGTGTCATTTGTTCGAGTAAAGCCACCGCACGACGGATCAATTCTTGATGGTTTTTAGCCAAGTGACAGATGATTAAAACTAGCGATCGCGCTTCCTCCACATCCAGCTTTTTCCGGCCTCCTGAACTTTTGCGCAGGGGATTAGACTGACGCAGACGCCACAATGCTACTCGGTCTGTGATCATTGAGTCTAAATTTAATTCAGCAGCAGCTTGCAGCATCTCCTCTGAACCAATACCTGCTAGAGCTTCTAGACTAAGCAAGACTAAATCTAGCTGGGTTTTGATATTATCGAGATCGATTGAGTCTGCGGCTTGACTCAGAGGCAAATCCTCCCAAGCAGGAGGTGATTTTGGCATCTTGACAGTGGAAACCATAATTTTAGTTTAGTAAAGCAAATTCGGTTTACCCGTCGCTGTTACAGGTTTGGAAACAGGACTACCAAAGATTAAGGTATGTTTCCTGCTGCTAAAGCTTTGGTTTAAAGTTAGAAGATTGAAGGTTAGAAGGTTGAAGGCTAGAAGGTTGAATGTTCACGCATTGCATTCTAACTCGCTAACCTGTTAACCCGCTAACCTGTTAACCGGCTAACCTGTTAACCCGCTAACCGGCTAACCTGTTAACTTATTTAAGGTAAGCAACGGTAACACCAGTCCCACCATCAGATTGTTCGGCTAGCTTAAAACGCTCCACTAGAGGGTGCTGTTCCAAGAAAGCGTGGACACCTTGTCTTAATCGACCAGTTCCTTTGCCATGAATAATCCAGAGTACTCCAAAGTCTATCGCCTTAGATATTGCTTGGTCGATGTCAATCTCTGCATTAGCTACCCGACTTCCTCGAATATCAATGGTATTTTTTGAGGTGCGCACAGCCGTAGCTGGCGGCGAGACTAGAGTTGGGGCAGGAGCTGGTTTTGATGTAGTTTTTACCACATTTTCGGGTTTTTGTCCATCCAAAGATTCCACATCTGCTAGGGCAACGGTCATTTTCATTAAGCCAAAGCGTACCGTTAGCTCCCCATTATCTGCGGCACTGAGGATCTCAGCTGTCTGATTCAATCGGGGAATGCGAATGCGATCGCCTACTTTGGGACGGAATCCTGGTTTTGGTTTAGGAGGCGGTGCGGCTGGGATTTGACGCTGGGCAATCTCCTTAAGAGCGTTTGTGGCTTTTTGGGCATTTTGAGCAGTTTGGGAGCCTTGCTGCAACTGGCGAATCACTTGTGCAATTTCTTTCTTAGCTTCTGCGATCGCATCTTGCACAGACCGTTCCTGGGAAAGCTTCAATTCCCGTTCCCGCTCCTGCAAAAGTTTTGCCCGTTCAGAGAGTTTCTGATGGAGAGATTCAGCTTGTTGCAGTAACTGATTGGCCTCTTGGGCTTTAGTTTCCTGAGTGCGCCGTTGAGCTTCTAAACCCGCAATTACCTGATTCACATCTTCCGAAGCTCCCCCCAAAAGGGTTTGAGCCTGATCCACCACCGATGGGTTTAACCCTAAGCGTCTAGCAATGCTCAAGGCATTGGAGCGACCGGGAATACCCCACAATAAACGGTAAGTTGGTGACAGGGTTTGATCATCAAACTCCACCGAGGCATTCTCAAACCGCTCGTCTTGATATTTTAGTGCTTTGAGTTCCCCATAATGGGTAGTCGCAATGGTTAATTGTGTTGTGTTTGCCAGGTATTTCAGTAATGCGATCGCTAATGCACTACCTTCTGCCGGGTCAGTCCCTGCTCCTACTTCATCTAATAGTACGAGTGACGCACGAGGAGTTGAAGGTTGTTTAAGGTTGGCCGGTTGAATGTTGGCCGGTTGAATGTTGGCCGATTGTTCGCGTAGCGTGGCCTTTTGGCCAAGGTTATCTGGTTCAAGGTTAGCCGGTTGAATGTTGTCTGGAAAACCTTGGCCTTGTGGCCACGCTTCGCGAACAACCTTCAACCTGCCAACTTGCAACTCCCTGCCAACTTGCAACTCTTCTTTTGGGGTAGTTATCGCCTCAATAATCCGACTAATCCGACGAATGTGACCCGAGAAAGTGGATAAACTCTGTTCTATAGACTGCTCATCCCCAATATCTGCCAGAATTTGCTCAAACCAAGGCAGTTCTACTGGTTCCCTTGCTGGCACAAATAAACCAGCTTTTGCCATCAGTGCCGCTAAACCAAAGGTTTTCAAGGTAACGGTTTTACCGCCAGTATTGGGACCGGTAATAGCAACTACCCGAATGTAGGACTGAATCTGGACATCAATCGGAACAACTGATGTGCCTTGTTCATGTTTTTGCTGCCACACCAGTAGAGGATGGCGCAGTTGCCGCAGAGTAATGCTTTCATTCTGATTGCGGTCAATGAATCTAGGGGGATTTGCTTCTAACCACAGACTATACCTTGCCTTAGCGGTAGCTAAATCTAGGGTAGTTGCTACAACCAGCAACCGTTCCAAGTCTGCCTTAACTGCTGCTACTTGTTCACTCAAGGCACGACGTACTGCTTCCGCTTCCACTTGTTCTTGCCGCCGCTGGGTCCGAAGTTGATTGCCTAACCCAACAATGGCCTTCGGTTCTACGTATAGGGTGGCACCGGTACTAGAGGTATCGTGAACAATACCAGGAATAGCATCTTTCTGGGGAGCTTTAACCGGGAGTACAAACCGATCACCCCGTTGAGTAATTAACTGTTGCTGTAATGCGCCCCCTTTACGCTGGACAATCCCCTGGAGGATTTCATAAATTCGGTCTCGTAATGATTTCATCTGAGTCCGAATCCCTGCCAGCTTCGGGGTTGCCCGGTCAGCTACATCGCCTCGGTCATCGATACAACGGTGAATTTCTTGTTCAAGTTCTGGGTAGGTGCGGCTGTCAGCCACCAGTTCCTTCAGAATTTCTACATCCTCTTGGTCTTCAATAAACCGCCGTAGACGCCTCACACCAGCTAAGGTTGTTGCGATCGCTAATAGTTCCTCACCAGACAAAATGCCTTGGAGCTCTGCCCGATCCAGAGATTCACCAATATCTTGGATGCCGTCAAAAGTTAGTCCTGTGTCTAAACTCGTTTCCAGTTGATAGGCTTCTTTGGTTTGGGCTAGCAGGTCTAGGCTTTCCCGTTGAGTTGCTGGGGGGTGGAGATAACGAGCCGCAAAGGCTCCCAGCTTAGTAGCCGCAAAGGTAGCCAGGTGTTGGCACAGGCGGGACCATTCCAGTAGTTCTAAGGTTTCAGATTGAATCAAGGCTCAGAGACAAACGCATACCTCAATTGTATTATCCTATAATTCGGTTAGGACTGGGAAAGTTAAGATTGATCAAATTACCAATTACGTAAGTATTCAGAAGTCAGCGGTCAGCCGTCAGCTTATTTTATTCAAAAGTCTCGTTCCCTTAGCCTGGCCTACGGCTAATGGGAATAGCTGATTGCTGAACGCGCACGCGTGCGCGTAGCGCATATGCTGATGGCTGATGGCTGATGGCTGATGGCTGATTGCTCCTAGCTGATTGCTGATAAATGATATATCATAGCTTACCTAATTACTAATTGCCATCTGAAAAAGACAAAAAAAAACCAAATTGGGATATGCTGGGATAAGTTGATGTATGCCCTGCCAGATTTATCCTAAATTCTCCTTCTTCAGATGGTTTAATCGTATGGTAGGGCTTCCCTAAGGTTTTTAGCCCCAGTACGAGTAATGATTACTGAGTCCTGAGTCCTGAGTGGAGCAATTGAGTTTATCCACCTCACCCGATTATCTCATCATTCCACCATTATCAAAAATTTCTACTACTTGTCCGATAACGGTCTGCTGGTGGTATCCGGTAACGTAGGAGTAGGTTTATAGGGCAGAGGAATATACTGTACCGATGGACGTCCACCTTGAGGTTGGGGGTACAAATCCATTAGTTTATAGATAGCTTTAGGTAGACCAACCGTGACAGGTAGACCTAGTTCAGAGGCTTCCTCGACAGTAATCGGACAGTCATGGGTGATTTGACCAGTAGTAAGAAAGTCAATAATTCTATCGATGTGTTCTGGGTCAATCTTCTGCTTAGGGATATCGTCTAGCAGCAACGTTCGCACGAAACGTTGCACCTGCTTAATGGCTTTACTTGCCAAATCAGCCATCATCAAGGTTTGGTCATCAATAGCCTCAAGGGGCTTTTGCTCCACAACTCTTAGAATGCTAGCAGCAGCAGTATTCCCTAGTTGAGGGTCAACTGGTCCAAGGACAGCATTGGCATCCATCACAATTTCATCAGAGGCTAGGGCTAACATAGTACCACCACTCATGGCATAGTGGGGTACAAAGACAGTAACTTTAGAAGGATGACGAATTAAAGCTCTAGCAATTTGTTCTGTAGCCAGCACCAATCCCCCAGGAGTATGTAAAATAAGATCAATAGGAACATCTGGTGGAGTTAGACGGATTGCCCTGAGCACTTGTTCAGAATCTTCAATAGATATGTAGCGGGACACAGGGATGCCAAACAAGCTAATAGACTCTTGTCGGTGAATCAGTAAAATTAACCGACTTTTGCGGTTCTCCTCGAATTCTTGCAAAGCTCGAAAACGTCTAAATTGCATCTGGCGACGTTGCCACAAGGGCTGCAACGAGGAGATGATCAGAAAAATCCAGAACAGATCAAAAAAGTTAAAGCTAAAGTTCATCGCTCACTTACAGCTATCTAGTAGTTGTACCCTTTAGTTTTCCCGTGCTTAGGATGGTTTATTGCTAATTTTTAGTCTTTTTGGCTCGGTTTTGCGGTAACCATTCAGCTAATGCGCTGCGCCCACGCTACTTGAGGTGCCATTGGCCTTTGCCTTTGGGCCATGCTATGCGAATGACCAAGCTACGCTAACAGCTGTTGAATAAAATAAGCTGACGGCTGACGGCTGACGGCTGACGGCTGACGGCTGACGTTTTACGGGCTGATGCCTTGCTAGAGAAACCCAGACTGTGTTTAAGTCTTCAGCAAGCCCTGATCATAGTATGTCCTATCAACTGTAGTTTAAGCAACGCCAAAACTCTTGTAAATTAACTTAAGTTAAGTTTTGTTACAAAAAGCCAATCTCAGTCATAAAAGTTAAGGGTTAACCCTGATAAGTATTTAGTGACTCAACCCTTGAGTATATGCCCTTACTAATCAGTTTGGTGATTGCCGCAGTAGCTACTTACCTTTCTCTGAACACTACAGAAGAAATCTTGAAAGTGGCATCATTATTAATTGTGATAATTTGCCTGTTTATCAGCCTTGTTTGTGCGCCACTACTAATTAAAGTTTTGATTGTGGGAGTTCTCCTACTAATTCCGAAAATCCCAAGGAAATCTTAAGTCTTGTGGCTGAATGCTTAAACCCACATTCCGGAGGTTGGAGAGATTATATAGCGCTACGCGCAAGTCTCAAGTGAGAAGTCAGAAGTCAAAAGTAACCTAGGACTAGGTTTCGGAGTTTATAAATGTCAAACATCTTAATGCTTAGTGCTATAAAAACCCCTACAATAACTCGTAGGGGTTTGTGGATGATTTCGATTGATTTATTGGTGGTTACTAGATTGCTGAATCAGGTCATCTAAAATAGTTCCGATTCCCTCTAAAGTAGCACTAGTAGTACGTTGATTAGTACATTGATACTCAGTTAGTTGTAATTTGGTCTGTACTTGCCTAGATATCAAAACATCTCAGTTACCCACTAATAGTCAAAATTTTCACCAGGCAAAGCGGGAGTGGTTGTTGGAGGTCGCCGAAACTGGGTTGCCTGTTCGTAAGCATAAGCGAATCCCAGTAAGGTAGGCTCGCTGTAAGGCTTACCAAAGAAAGTCAGTCCTAGGGGTAATCCCTGCTCAGTAAAGCCCATTGCCACGGAAATGCCGGGAAAACCAGAAACATTGGCTAAGTACCCTGGTATGTAGGGGTCATTTGAGGCACATTGATAGGTTGGATCCTCGACATTATAGAGCGGACCGGCAGGACAAGTCATGGTGGGCCAAATAATCGCGTCGAGATTTTGGGCATTCATAATCGATAAAATCTCCTGGCGAACCCTGGGAAACTCGAAATGGAGAATATAAAGATATTCGGTATCAGCCAGTTCTGGATGCTTTAAAGACTCTCCAAACCCTCCGACGCGACCGGGATTGAGAGCCTGTTCTGAATTGACTAATGGGTTAGATAAGCTCATCGAATACATTTCCCTCAGGGTGTCAGGGAATGGAAGCTGGAGGTTTTTGAGGTAACTATCGATCTGGGGTTCAAACTCAGCCTCTGTTACCTCTTCCATGAAAGGCCAGAGGTTTTCCAATTTGGGAGAGAAATCCACCGACTCAACTGTTGCACCTAATTCCCTCAGCTTAGCAACTGCTGCATCAGTTGCAGCATCTACCTCAGGGTTCCCACCCCGAAAATCAATCGCCACCCCAATTCTTGCCCCTTTTAGGGCTTTTTTATTGAGAAACTGGGTGTAGTCCTTATATGTTTTCCCAACACTTTCCAGGGTACGGTAATCATTGGGATCAACCCCTGCCATTACACCCAAAGCGATCGCTGCATCTGTCACGGTTCGAGCCATAGGGCCTGCACTATCAAAGGAGAGGGTTAGGGGGATAATACCATCTCGACTAACCAGTCCCTGAGTGGGTTTGATACCGACAAGACCTGCTACTGCTGCAGGGCCACGAATTGAGCCTGAAGTATCGCTTCCGGTGGCTAAAACAGCAAAATTTGCCGCAATTACAGCCCCACTGCCTCCACTCGAACCCGAAGGATCACGAGTTAATTTGTAGGGATTGCGTGTCAGTCCCCCAAGGGAACTGTAACCTAGCCTACCATAGGATTCAGCAAATTCACTCATGTTTGCTTTACCAAGAATAATGGCTCCTGCCTCTCGCAACTTCTTAACAGTAAAAGCATCATCGGGGGGTAAGGAACCTTCCAGCAGCACCGATCCTCCTGTTGTGGGTAAATCGGTAGTGTCATAGTTATCTTTCAGAATGATGGGGATGCCATGTAAAGGACTTCGCGGTCCTTTCTGCTGGCGTTCTTGGTCTAACTCCCTTGCTTCTTTAAGGGCATTGTTATTGATAGAAATTAGCCCATTAATTTTCGGTCCCTGATCGTCATAGGCTTCAATACGATTGAGATAAAGTTGCACTAATTGTTCGGAAGTGAGTGCATTCTTCTCAAAAGCTTGGTTAATCTCTGCGATTGTTGCTTCCCTGAGACGAAAGGTCTCAGCGACTGCCTCTGAGGGAAAAGTACTCAGACCTAACATGAAAAGATAAGTCAGCCCTTGTTTAGCTATTTGCCACCAGGTCAGTTTTTGTTTCATATATAAATTGAAATTGCCGCATCAAGAATATTACTGATTGAACTAAGAGGATGTTTCACAAGTGATCAGAGGTCAAATTTTAGGCCAAGCGGCGATCCATGATCCGTATCATAGCCAGATAAATCAATGTCTCTGATGTTTGAGCCAATAACTCATAAGTCTCTGACCATATCGACAGCATCCCATCAGCCAACCAAAAGTGCGCTCCACTACCCAACGCTTTTTAAGCAGTACGAAGCTTTTGGTCTGTTGGGGTCGGAGTAAGAATTGTACCATCCAACCGCACAAATCCATGACCCACATGATCAAAGGCTCACAACTATTGCCTCCATCAACCCAAATCAGATACAACCGCGAGACCGCCTTGCCCATCTGTTTGACTTTGTCGAGCACTCGTTTACCGATACTTTTTAGCTACCAAAATCTACCAAAGTACATCTTAGCCCGCCAATGCAAGCTGATTTCTCAGCCAGGGGGTATCTCCCAAAGCGCGAAGAAAAATTCCTCGCGCGCCATTGATGTCCCGTTCGCGAAGCGTGACCAAAGGTCAATCCATTACCTGACCATCAATTCTTGACTTAATAGTCTTGTTACCGCCAATGTTTACTAATTCGCCAGTCCAACTAACAGTTTTACTGGTATAAGCTTCACAGACGTCAACTACAAACTTCCCTGTCTCTTGAGCCTTATGCTTGAGAAACTCTTTGAAACGATAGTGAGCAAATGATAGTAAGTTGCGAACCGTTTTAGATCTGATTTTTCTGTTTCCTTTTTTGGACATTTCAGAAGTTTCAAAAGTAGGAAGCAGTATCACATCAAAGTTATCTACTAGGAATCGGGCAGCTTTGTGATGTAATTCGTTGATCAGATTTTTGATCTTGATGACTATCCGTCTGGCCGCTTTTCTCATCCGATATTTCTGCTTGCCTTTTGCTTTACTTATTTTTGACAAAAGGCAATCGAGATGGGAACAAAGTCGCTGAACCCGAGAAAAGTCACCATTCCCAATCTTACCAACAGAAGTCTCACTAAAAAAGGTCAAAAATGTCTGGGGGGGCGACATGAGAGCTAAAAAGTAGACTGTATAAGCTTCATAGCTCTCATACCTCGTAAATAATTATCGAGCTTATGACGACTTAAACGCATCAAAGCATAAACTAATTCCCAACATTTAT